>JBFWJP010000206.1:0-3093 GCA_050253135.1 Desulfurella sp.
GAAAGCTTAATTGATTTTTGGGATTCTTTTGAGCCTTTAACAAGAGAGATTGCAATTTCAACTCAAGACTACTTGGATAATTTAGAAAAAATTGGTTATTTTTCCCTATTAAAAGAAATTAAAAACCTAATGGATAATTTAGTAAAAAACCTTACAATTGACGATGTAAATCGACTTGGCAAAACGCTTGAGTATACCATTAAAGCTTTTAAATTGGCTGATGCAAAAAAAGCCAATGAACTGTCATTTATAGGCATGATTAAGCTTTTAAATAGGAAGGAGATAAAGATGGTTTTAGCATTTTTTATAAGTTTTTTGGAAAATTTTAGCAAAATTAGTCAAAACAATAGCTAAAAGTTACAAAAGGAGGTATTATGGGAGTCTTAGTTGTCGGAGGCAAGAGTATACAAACGGATGATGAGGGTTATCTGGTAAATTTTTCGGATTGGAGCAAAGAAGTAGCAGAAGTAATTGCCAAACAAGAAGGTATTGAGCAATTAACGGATAGGCATTGGGTTGTAATTGAATTTATGCAGAAAGAATTTAAAGAACATGGGACTGGTCCCTCTATGCGAAAATTAACAAAAGAAAGCGGTGTATCAACAAAAGAATTGTATGAATTATTTCCAAAAGGGCCGGCTAAAAAAGCAGCTAAAATCGCTGGTATTAAGAAACCAGTAGGCTGCGTATAGAGGTTTTTATTATGAGTAAAGTTTCGATCATTATATCAAAAGGATCTTTAGAAGGCGTTTATCCAGGTCTTATTATGGCAAACGGTGCTTTAATGGAAGGCATTGACGCCATTTTATTTTTTACATTTTTTGGTTTAGATGCAATTATCAAAAATCGAATGGATAATCTAAAAGTAGCAACGGTTGGTAATCCTGCTCTACCTATACCTTCTTTAGTTGGTATATTACCTGGTGTGTCTAGTTTTGTGACCAGACGAATGAAAAATGAGATGGAAAAATTGGATATACCACCAGTAAGTGAATTTATAGAAATGATACATGATGCAGGTGGCAAAATATACGCTTGCAAAGCTACTGTTGATATGTTTCACTTAAAGAGAGAAAATTTTTGCGAGCAGTTAGACGATATTGTTACAGTTGGTCAATTTTACGAGATGTCTTTGGATGGCCAAATAATCTTTACTTAATTTTTTAATTAGCCCTCTCTTTGTTTGCATATACCTCCCTGCTTGAAAGCAGGGAGAATTTTTGTTATATTCAAAATATATGAGTAGTTTTATTGTTGTGTTAACAACAGCAGATTCAAAAGAAACTTTAGTGCGTATTTCAAAATTTTTGGTTGAGCAAAAGCTTGCAGCCTGTTGTCAGATTTCCAGCCCCATTGAAAGCTTTTATATGTATAAAAATAAGTTTGAGAATACTAAAGAATGGATTTGTATTATTAAAACACACAAAAAATTGTTTGATGAAGTTAAAAAGGTTATTAAATCGCTCCATACATACGAAGTGCCCGAAATTATACAAATTAATATTGAAGATGGCGATATTGATTATTTTAATTGGATGAAAGAAGTTCTAAAATTATAATTTTTGATATAAATCAAATTTTTTTTAACCTAAATATATTATATATAGTATAAGTTTGATATTAAAGTAAGCGAGGTAGGCTTTGAGGTGTGTAGATATAGCTTGTATGGCTTTTAATTTATGGGTTTCTATATGTATCAAAATGATTATAGTTTTATTTATATCTGTTAGTATATTTATTAGTGGTACTGTGATTTTTAAGGTAAGCGAAAATACTATTTTTACATGTATTTTTTTAATTTTTATGCTAATAAGCATTATTGTTATATATAAAGAATTTAAAAAAGCACGTGCAAAAAATGAGAACTTAAACAAAATTTTACCTTTGCATAAATATTTTATCCAAGATGCTTTATCCATTTATTTTGCTTTGACATTAAGAGCCATAATTATACTTTTGCCATTGCTTGGAATTTTAGCATTTTTTTCTAAAGGTGATATAATTGGCAGGATATATGCTGTTGTTTTGGAATTTATGGTGGGCTACCCAAGTATATACTGGTATTTAAAAGATAGATCAAAACGTTTGTGAAATTTGAAATGTTTAAATTGGAAGAAATAAAAAATTTAGATTTCAAGAATACAAAAGTGCTTGATGGGTCTTTTTTTGCAAGGAGTAGCTTATTACTCGTATGCCGTGAGCTTTTGGGAAAAATTTTACTTACAAATACAAAAGAAGGCTTAAGTGGAGGTGTGATATCAGAAGTAGAAGCTTATTTTGGGTCCATTGATTTGGCTTCTCATGCTTACAAAAACAAACACACAAAAAGAAATGAAGCTTTATACCAGGTGGGTGGTAGGTTGTATGTTCATACATGCAGGGGGCATGTAATGCTAAATGTTGTTACAAACACAGAAAACATACCACAAGGAATTCTAATAAGAAGTATTGTGCCACTAATTGGGATTGATTTAATGAGAAAAAGAAGAGGTTTTGTTAAAGATAAAGATTTAGCAAATGGACCCGGCAAGTTAACCAAAGCTTTAGGCATTACTATGCAGCATAATATGCTTGAGGTTTGTAAAGACAAAAGTGGTTTTTTAGCTAAATTGCCTTCAATCATTTTTGTTGATGCTGGTATAAAAATTGACCAAAATAATATTAAAAAAACACCACGTATTGGGATAGATTATGCAAAAGCTTGGTCAAAAGAGCCTTTGAGGTTTTTAATTTCTCACTCAAGTATCTTTTAGCAAACAACAATTTTGAAGTGATTTAATCTAACATTTTTTACACAAATAATCTATAAATTTTTCATAAATGAAGTTATATTTATGGTATGATGTAATTTAAGAGGAGGTAGTTAAAATGTTAGATGATTGGCATATAATGGTTGTAGTTTTGATATTTGCTTTAATTTTTGGCGCTAAAAAGTTACCGGAGATTGGATCAGGTATTGGCAAAGGCATAAAGAACTTTAAAGAATCTCTTAAAGAAGATGAAAAAAATAACACCGAACAAGACACAAAAATTATAGAAGACAAAACGCATACTAAAGATTAGGTTTGCGACAATTATTAGCTTAAATAAGCG
>JBFWJP010000207.1:0-3064 GCA_050253135.1 Desulfurella sp.
ATATCTTGTATGCCTTCTATCAAATTTTTGTCCATTACTTCCAAGCATGCTTCTATGAGCAATTTTTCTGTAAATGGATCACCAATTTGATCAGTAGGCCTGTTTTTTGCAGATTCTTCGTCAAATGAGCTAGAAGCCATTGTAGCACCATGTATTCCATCTCTGCCTGTTTTTGAACCTACATAGATAACATCGGCACCAACAGTTTTTGCCATCCCTAAGAATATTTTATCTTTTTTTGTAATACCTAAAGTAAAAGCATTAACCAATATATTGTTATTATAACAGCCTAAAAATACAGTTTGACCGCTGGCTGTTGGTACACCTACGCAGTTACCGTAATCACCAACACCCCGTACTACTCCATCTAACAAATAAGGAGTTTTTGGATGTTCAAGCAAACCAAAAAACAATGCATCCATATTTAACACTGGCCTTGCACCCATTGTAAACACATCCCTTAAAATACCACCTACGCCTGTTGCTGCACCGTTGTATGGGTCAATATACGATGGATGATTGTGTGATTCCATTTTAAAAATTGCCACAAAATCATCGCCAATGTCTATAACACCTGCATTTTCACCAGGACCAATAAGAACCTTATCTGATTTTGTAGGTAATTTTTTTAGGTGTATTTTAGAAGATTTATAACTGCAGTGCTCACTCCATAGTGAAAAAATAATAGCTTCTTCAAACTCGTTTGGTTTTCTTTTTAACCTGCTTTCAAGCAAAGTCAATTCTTCGTCATCTAAATAATGTTTTGTCATATTGTAACCCTCGTTAATTCTTTAAATTTTTTTACAAATTCGCTTTTATTTGCTTTAAACAATGCACTGCCAACAATTATTTCGTTTGCTCCTGCGTCAATTAAGCTTTTAGCATTGTCTAAGTTCACACCACCGTCAACCTGAATTACAAACTCAAGGTTGTGTAGAGATTTAAATTTTGCTAAATACTCTATTTTTTTTAGGGAATTTTTTATAAATGCTTGACCACCAAACCCGGGGTTTACTGACATTACAAGCACGCCATCAACATACTCTAAAATGTATTCTAATAAAATAGGAGATGTGGCTGGGTTAATGGATACAAGTGCCCTTGTATTTTTTTCCTTAATGGAGTTAATTAGTCTATTTAAGTGATAGTCTGATTCTTGATGAACGGTTATAGAATAAGCACCAGCACTAATAAACTTTTCTAACCAAAAAGAGGGGTTTTCTACCATTAAGTGCACATCAAGTTTTAGTTTTGTAGTTTCATGTATTTGCCTTACAATATCTGGCCCAATTGTGATATTTGGTACAAAATGGCCATCCATAATATCTAAATGCAGCATATCACAATTAGCAAGTTCTAAATCTTTAATTTCTTCCCCAAGCTTTAGAAAATTACTTGATAAAATTGATGCTAATATTTTAATTTGTGTCATTTTCAATTTCTCCTACAATTTCTTCCATAATATCTTGTAAGCTTACAACACCAATACTTGTTTTATGATTATCTACTACAACTAGAAGATGAATTTTGCGTTTTATCATATACTTGAATGCTCTATCTATTTTAATATTTTGGCTTATGAATGCAGGTTTTCTTGCTATGGAAGCAACTGTTTCTTTGCTATCTATATCATGTTCCCATTTGCGCTTGATTAAATCTTTAATATATAAAATGCCAACAATATTATTACGTTTTTGCCTGTATATAGGTATTCTGTTGTATTTTATGTTTTTAAGGTGTTTTATAAAAGACTCAATTTTTGTACTAGCTTCAAACATTAGTACTTTCCTCAACGGTACCATTATATCTTTTATTTGTTTTTCTTCAAATTTAAAAACATTTTCTATCATTTGCTGTTCTTCGTAGTCAAAAATATTTTGCGAGCTTGCAACGATATTTTTAAATTCCTTTTCTGTTATAGTTAAAATATTTTCTTGCTGTAAGTTTTTTAAAAAAAACTTCTTAAATAAGTTTATTATGCCAGTAAAAATGCGTACTACAGGCGATGTAAGTTTAAATAGTATGTAAAGCGGTTTTGCAAACGTAGTCGCAATAAATATATTATTTTTTACAGCAAGACTTTTTGGTGTAATTTCACCAAAAAGCAGTAGTAAAAAAACTACAATTCCACTTGAAATTGCAAGGTATTTATTGCCAAATAACGTTTGAAATATATTTGCAAATAAAATTGAGGCAAAGATATTCGTAAATTCGTTTAGTATTAATAGCATTGTAATAAAACTTTCAGAGTTTGTTAAAAGGTTGGTTATAATTTCATAAGCCTTTTGGTTTTTGTACCTTATGTGCAACAAATGCTTAGCTTTAAGTGAAAAAATAGCTGTTTCAGATGAAGATAAAAAAGCACTTAAACCCAAAGTTATGAAAAATAGGATGATTTTAAATAACTCAGAAATGTGTAAATCCATATTTTAAAGGAGTAATTATTTTTCCGTTCTTATAGAGTGTTAATTTTTTGCTATTGTTTGTGCGCCCAATTAATGTAACATCATTTATCTCAAGTAATGTAGACCTATCTTTTTGCTCTGCACAAAATAATAACTCATAATCTTCACCAAAAGCAATTTTGTCGAGATCATCTAAATTATTGTCATCGCAGATATTTACTTTTTCTAAGAATATATCCATGCCTATATTGCTCGATTTGCAAATATGTTCAGCATCTTGAAGTAACCCATCACTTATATCTATCATGGCAGTTGCATATGGCTTTATTTGATCAATTAAATCTGTTCTTGCCTTTGGGGCTAAAAATCGCTCAAGGCACTCATCACTTGTGGGTAAATTATTTTTAATAGCATAAAATCCGCAAGCCGAACAACCGATTTTTCCTGTCATGTAAACATCTTGGTTTGGTTTGGCAGTTGATCTCAAAATAGGCTTATCCGTTTGCCCAATCAAAGTGATATTGATTGATAGTTTATCATCTTTAGCGGTGTTACCACCAAGTAAATATATATTATGCGAAGCACAACTTTCTTGCAAACTTTCAATAAAAGCTTCTATTTGAGAAATTTTCATTGTTGGGTTTAGCGATAAAGATAAA
>JBFWJP010000208.1:0-3054 GCA_050253135.1 Desulfurella sp.
AACATGCGCTCAACTATCTTTTTTCTATAACCCCTAAGCATACAACCCCAGTCATTTAAATCTACCTTTGTAATTTTTTTTGTAATGTAGTTATTTAAGTGTGATGAAAATTTTCTAAAAATAGAATCTTTTCTTTGCTGTCTAACTGTAGCAATAACATCATAGCCTTCATTGAATTTATCAAGGATTTTTGGTATTTCTTCTGGCGGGTTTTGAAGATCAGCATCCATTGTAATAACTTTATCTCCGCTAACCACGCTAAATCCTGCAAAGATAGCTGCATGTTGGCCATAGTTTCTTGCAAGCTCTACTACTTTTGCATTGCCTTTTAAGTTTTTTAAAATATTTAGAGAATTGTCTTTGCTACCGTCGTCTACGTAGATAATCTCATAATGTTCATCTTGTGAATTTAAAACTTTAAGGAGTCTTTCATGTAATAATGGTATATTTTCTTCTTCATTGTAAACAGGTATAACAATTGATATCATTTTTTCACTCCAAAGAAAGCTTTTCTATTTAAAAATAAAGCACTGTTGCCCACGATAACGGATAACCACAATGTACAAATTCTTGCTAAAATTGTTACACTAAGGCTAATATACGCTGGTATGCCAACATATATTAGCAAACCAAATAGCGTTATATCAGAGACAATTAAGCCCCCAGGAAGCATTGAGAGGCTTCCAGCTAGCGTTGCAAAACCAAATATTATGGTCGTTTTTATTATATCGACATTAAAACCAAAACCTTTTAAAATTAGATTAAGTGATATACCTTCGCTTACCCATGCTAGGATTGTAATTAAAATGACTTCTCCAAAAAGACCTATAGAAAAAAAAGAAACCATGTCTTTTAAAACCGTGTAATATTTTCTTATTGTGTAGGGAAGTATAGTCCTAAGCTGTATAAATATCTTTTTAAAAACGCTTGGGTAAAAAATTACGCATACTATAACAATAAGTATTGCTCCAATTACAGAAAATTTTTTCAAATAAAACATGCCGAGTAAAGATATCACAGAAAGTACCAAAAAATCAACATAAATTTCTGCAAATGTAGCAGATAATGTTTTTTTAAATGGCGTTTTTGTAATATTTTCTATGATATAATTTTTTATAGTGTAGCCAAATTTTACAGGCGTAACGCTCATCGCAAGACCGCACAGAAAAATTCTCAAATCGGTAAAAAAGCTTACATTAATACGCAATTTTTTTATATACAGATGCCACCTAAAAAATTTAATAAAATCATTTCCAAACCCAAAAATAGCCGCACCAACCAAATATATTGTATCAAAATATTCTAAAGATTGCACAGCTTTTTTAAAATCGGAAAAAAAACCTATTGCAGAAACTATTAAAAATAACAACGCTAGCAAGATAAAGAATTTTCTCAATTAATTAATCTACCTCTTGTTAGATAAGATGCTAAAATAAGGTTCTTTAAGCAAAACATAATAGTGCTTGTACGCAAATTTCGGTATTTCTTTTGTTTTAATCAGCAATATTACTCTGCGGTCTGAATCCCACACTATTCTAAATTGTTCAATGCTTGGAAACCAGGTTTCTTGTTCTTTTGGTGATAGGTGTCTATAGCCAAAACCAAGCTCATTTATACTATCTATTTGAACTGTCCTTTTTTGCGTATAATAGTTAAATGATTGTCTATACAATTTGTAGGACGCTAAGATATCGCCTTTTTTGTATATTTTGTTTACAAATAAAGCAACAGGCTTTGTGGTTTTATAGTACATAGTGTAGCTTGCTGTGGGTATTATAGCAAGATTGTAAAAAATTAGCATACCAAGAAACAAACCAGTGAATAATTTTTTTGCATCTTTTATAATAAACGGCAAAATGCCGAGTATTATTAATACTATAGCGCTTGGTGTAATTAAAAAGAACCATTTTTCTTTGCTCATATATACATCTTGCACAAAACAAAAACCTACTAATGCAACAAAAAAAATGCTAAATATTACTAAATTTATGTATTTATCTTTTTTATCAATAGCATCAATTTTTGAAAATAAATTACCAAGTATTATAGCTGCGGGAAAAAACAATGGTGCAACATAAGTTACCAGTTTACTTTGGGATAAACTGTAAAAAACAAATATAAATCCTACAAAAGTTAACAGAAAAATTAAATCGTTTTTTCCAATATCCTTAAATTTTGTTGCTTTATATGTTTTAATTAAACTAAATACAAATATAACCCACGGCAAAAACCCTAAAATTACAACAGGTATGAAGGTCCATATAGGCTGTGTATGTTCTAGAGGCTCTAGGTATCTTAAAAATTCTTGTCTTAGAAAAAAATAGTAATAAAAATCACTCAATTGTGTTCCAGCCATATAAATCCACGGCATACACAATGCCAAAAGTATAATAATACCGATAGGCGATATAAGCTTAAAAAAGCTTTTGAATTGTTTTGCAAAAATAGACCATAAAAAGAGGATAGCAAAAGGAAAAATGATGCCAATTAGAGCTTTTGATAAAAATCCTAATGCCATACCTACATACATAAGGTATAAAAAGTATTTTTTGTGTTCTTTTAAGAACAGATACCCACTGTAGGTAGACATTGCTATAAAAAATGCATTTGTCATATCTATTAAGTTCAGTCTGCCAATTACAAAATAGTATAGCGAGCTTGCCAAAATTAAGGATGACCAAAACGCTGTTTTTTCATTAATGATTTTTTTTGCAAACTTGTAATTCAAAAAAATTCCAAGTAGCGATATAGTTACTGTCCAAAACCTGCCAGCAAAATCATTAAAACCAAAAATTTTTAGCGCTATAATATTCATCCAGTAGTACAAAGGCGGTTTTTCTAAATAAACAGTGTAGTTTAAATATGGTATGATATAGTGTTTAAGTTGCATCATTTCGCGTGGTATCTCTACATACCTCGCTTCGTCTGGGTCCATGTAAGGCATAACCCAAATCAAGACAAAATAACAAATAATGATAAATAGCGAGTAAAAAATAAGCTTTCTCTTTTGTGTCTCCATCATCTTCTCCAGCGTATATTTATATCATTTTGTTT
>JBFWJP010000209.1:0-3042 GCA_050253135.1 Desulfurella sp.
AAAACAAGAAATAAACTCGCACGATTTTTATTTGAATACGGCATAAGAACGCAGTATTCTGTGTTTGAAGTAGAAGTAAAGCCTTCTCAATATAACAAGTTTGTAACGCTACTTGAGCACAAAGTAAAATACAAAACTGATAAAATTTTCATCTATGCTCTAGATAAGAATGACATAAAAAAAATTAAAAGGATAGGAAATTATGAAAAAACGCTTATACTTGATTATTTTGTTTGACATTGGTATTTGCAAACTTTATAATGAAATTAAAATATAGTACAAAAGGAGATGGCAGTGGAGTTAGAACCCGTTGAGCTTATAAGTCTAGCAGCACTGTTGCATGATATTGGTAAAATTATGCAAAGGTCCGGTTTAAACATACAAAATACTTACAACAAAGATGAATTTTCCCCTATTATTAACGATCACTCAAGCTATTTACATGCAGCTTACACTGCAGATTTTTTAGATTGGTTTGTTAAAGAATTTGGCATAAACTCTCCAAGTGCTGATTTAAATTTGGTTAATATTGCCTCATACCACCACAAAGACATTGATAAACCATACCATAAAATAGTTAGAATAGCAGATTGGTTATCCAGTGGTTTTGAAAGAACAAAGCAAGAAGAATCTGAAGATTTTATAAAAGCCCAACTAGTATCAATCTTTTCCTCTGTGTTTAATGCTGATGAATATAGATATCCTCTACAGGAGTTTAAATTTGATATAACGCCTATAAAAGAAGGCGAAAACACAAAAGAACAGTACAGGCAAATTTATGAAAAATTAGTTAATGATATTGTTAAATTAAAAAACATTGATAAGTTTGATATTTTTTACGACAGCTTAAACTACCTTCTTGAAAAATACACATGGGCTGTACCATCATCTGCTTACAAGGCAAAAGCAGATATTTCCCTATACGACCACTCAAGAATTGCCGCTTCAATAGCAACAGCTTTATATAAGTACTATGAGCAAACTGGAAAAATATGCTTCAAAGATGATAGTGAAAATTGCTTTGCTCTAATACAAGGTGATTTTTCTGGTATACAAAACTTTATTTTCTCAAAGCAAGGAGAATCTAACAAATTTGCTGCTAAAATTTTAAGGGCAAGGTCTTTTTTTGTGTCGCTTTCAACAGATCTTGTGGCATTTCACATTTGTAAAAAACTTGGTTTGACAAAAGCATCAATTGTAATGAATGCAGGCGGTAAGTTTACTATACTATCTCACAACGCTCAAAACCTAAAAACAGTAATAGACGAAATCTTGCAAGAGGTTAATAGAGAATTTAAAGCACTGAGTTATGGGCAAACTCGGTTTGAAATAGCCTATGAAGAACTCTCCCCAAAAGACTTTTTGCTAAATGAAACAAAAGATAATAACAAAACCGAGAGTGCTTTTTTAGAAAAATATAAAACCCTTGCTTCAAAGTTAGAAACTAAAAAGTTAAGACCTCAAATAGATTCTTATGTATTTGATTATAAAATTGACAAAGACAAAGGCATCTGCAGGATATGCAATCAACATCCAGCAAACAAAGATAAAGACAAAGACAAAACACCTGTATGTGAAGTTTGCGACAGAATGATAGATATTGGTAGTAAACTTGTAAACAGCGATTTTTTTGCTATTACAACTTTCACAGGCATTCCAATATTTGCTGACTATAAAATAAAGTTTTTAAAAGATGATGATAAAGAGGCTTATGAAATCTTAAAGAAAGCTCTACTAGTTTTTGATATAGGGTACAGCAACACATTTAATAACGATGAGTTAAGCTTTAGAGGCTTTGCAAAAAGTAAAATTTCTACCTATGTGCCTCGATTCGATCAAGACCCTATAAACATCGAAGCCTATAAAAACATAAAAAAAGACATTGAAAATTTAAAAAAAGGCGATATAAAGCCATTTTCTGCAATAGCAGAAGACTCTAAAGGCAGTAAATTTTTAGGCGTATTAAAAGCTGATGTTGATAGTTTAGGTTACATATTTGCAAAAGGTTTTGGAGACTCACCAGGTATATCTAAGGTTGCATCACTGTCTCGTATGCTGGATTTTTTCTTTACAGGTTGGCTGCAGCATACAATAAAAACTAAATACCAATCTATTTACACCGTATTTTCTGGTGGCGATGATTTATTTTTGATAGGACCATTTGATCAAATTATTGATGTTGCAAAAGATATTCATAAACACCTCAAGGAATATACAAAAAACGATTATTTTCATTTATCTTGCGGTATTTATTTTGCTAAAGACAAAATCCCAGTGTACCAAATGGCACGTGAGGCAGAAGAAGCACTAGAGTCAAGCAAAAGGATCAAAGACAACTTAGACGGACTTTCACAAGAAGAAAAAATCTTAAAAAGCAAGAATGCAATTACACTGTTTGAAAGAACAATGAAATGGGATAGATTTGAAAAACTTATGGATATTGATTTTGAAAATCTTTTTAAAACAGAGAAAACAGAAGGTAAAAAAGAGGAAGTTTCGAGCAGTTTTATTTATAAGCTTTTTACATATCTTGATATGATGGAAAACACCAAAGCCTTACACTCTGATTCTAGAAGAGATCTTATGTGGAAGCCATTGTTTGTTTACAATGTTTACCGCTATTTTGATAAGCTTGATAAGTCTAAAAGAGATGATGCAATAGCTTTTTTCTTAAAAAATATTCTTGACTACTTTGAGAAATTTAAAGGTGACTTTAAAGTTGCACTAAGCAATTATGTTTATAGAAATAGTAGGAACAAAAATGGATAGAGATAACCAAAGGTATTGTAATCAACCATCAATAATTTCACCAAAAGATTATTTTGATACAAATGGTTTTGTAAAAACTGATTTATTTGTAGATAAGGCTGAAAAAATAGCCCAAAGTTTTAATAGCGGAGGAATAAAGGGTACGCAAATTAGAAAATTCTACGATGAAGTATTAAGACTTAAATTACAAATAGAAAGCGCAGATAACCAAGAAGAAAAGTTTAAAGAAATCCTGCCTTACATTAAAATGCTTATTCCTAAAGTAGTATATGC
>JBFWJP010000210.1:0-3041 GCA_050253135.1 Desulfurella sp.
GACTAAAATAGATACTTTGGAGGTGTTTAATGGAATCACAAATTAAAATAAAGGGGTGGTGCAAAGAATATCCAGGAGAGCGACCACCTAGGTTTCTGAGGGCTTTTTTGTTATTTTTTATTGGCATCGAAGAATCTCATGGGTACGATTTAATCGAAAAACTTAAAAAAATGGGCATACACTATGAGAATTACGAGTTAGGTTATGTATACAAAACCCTTCGCTCGATGGAAAAAGAAGGTCTCATTAAGTCTAAATGGAACCTACAAGAAAAAGGTAATGCAAGAAGGATTTATGCTATTACTAAAGCGGGTAGAGATAATTTAGATAAGTGGGCTGAAATACTCACAAATCTTCGCGATAGTATAGGTAGTTTTCTTTCCGAATATGAAAGGATATATACAAAAGAGCAAAAAAACTAACCTTCTATGTATTTAGTTTCTGTAAAATCACTTAAACCTAACGATATACTAGGTAAAGCTATTGTTAGTGAAAAAGGTCAGGTACTTTTAAATAAAGGTGTAAAGCTAGACGAACATTATATTAATATACTGGATAAATATGGTTATCAGTTTGTTTATATTGAAGATGAGGATACAAACGATATTATAGTGGAAGATGAGATAAGCGATGAGCTTAAAACGAAAGCAATTAAAACAATAAAAAAAGTTTTTGATGTTGTAACACCAACAAAAGATGATAATGTAGATGATTTTAAAGAAATCATTAAAAAAATTGAAAAAGGTGAAATCAAAAAAAAGCTAGCAGACTCTCCATTTATTAAATCAATAGAATCTATGGCATATGATATTGTAAATTCCCTAGGGGATGTTAAAGTTTTAAATGGCATGGCAAGTTTAAAAAGACAAGATAATTTCACATATCAACATTGCCTTGATGTAACTATTCTTTCTGTAGCCCTTGCAAGTAAACTACTTTATACAAAAAAAAGACTCATTGAACTTGCAAAGGGTTGTTTGTTGCACGATATAGGAAGGATTTTGATTAACAAAAGTCTTTATACACAACCAAGAAAACTCTCTGATGCAGAATTTGAGCTTATCAAAAAACACCCCCAGATTGGCTATTTAGTATTAAAGGATGTTTCTCAAGTAGGTATAATTGCTTCTCATATAGCCTACCAGCACCATGAGCAACAAGATGGACTAGGATACCCAAGAGGATTAAAAGGTAATAATTTGCTTCCAGTACCAGATAAAGTTACAGAAGAAGGATACATTATGCCTTTAGCCGAAATTGTTTGTGTTACAAATGTTTATGATGCTTTAGTCTCACCTCGCGCATATAGGTCTGCATATACTCCAGACCAAGCATTTTTTATAATGAAGAGAATGGCTGGCAAACAATTAAACATAGAAGCTTTTAGGGTTTTTTCTGATATGATACCTGCATATCCTATTGGAACAACCGTTTATATTCTAAATGGTAAATATAAGAATTTTATTGGTGTAGTTTCTAAAGTCAACCAAGAAAACCTAACCCGTCCAACGGTGAGATTATTGTACAATGCATCAAAAAGGCGTATTTCTCCGCTTGAGATAGACTTGATGAAAAACCCCATTATAAATATCGCTGGTGCAATTATTTGAGTTCTTTATCTGCTTTATAAATACCAATACCCAGAATTATGATAATAACAATGGGTATAAGTAGCTTAATTGGTAGGCCAAATAATGTTTTGCCTAAGTGATCTTTTATTAAAATTGAGCTACCAAGTATTATTGAGCTAATTATTAAACTGATGCCAATTTGTTTAGCAACTAAGCGTATTGTGTTTATTAGTCTATCAAGTCCATTAATTTCTATGTCAACTTTTATATGTCCAGTTTCTAATACATCTTCTGCTTTTTTGAGCAAAAAAGGTATCTTGTTAGCTAAAATTGCATAAGTTGCATTAGGTTGTAGAATTTTTTTGAAAATTCTAAATGGTGAGTAAAGTTTTTTTGCAAAGCCCTCAAAATAGGGCTTTGCTATTTCTGTAAAATTAAAATCTGGGTAGAATTGTTTTCCAACACCATCTGCTATAATGATTGCTCTAAGTAATCTCAAAGAATTTTTACTGATAATTATATTGTATGTTTTTAATATTCTAAATAAATCTCTTAAAACATTCGATATAGATATCCTCTTTAAAGGTAGAGAGTGATATATGTCTATAAGTTCTAGAATGTCTGATTTTAGGTAAGCATTGTTCAAAATATTTGTATTAAGCGTAAAATTTGACACAGATAGTAAGATTTTATCAGCATCTTTTTGTATAAAGCCCAATATCATTTCAACTAAATTTAGTTTATCTTCCTGAGTTACTCTTCCAACCATACCGTAATCTAAATAGCATATTCTGCCGTCTTTCATTATAATTATATTGCCTGGGTGGGGATCTGCATGAAATAAGCCTATATCAAATATCTGTGTCCAAAACACTTTTGCGCCTTCTGTGGCTAATTTCTCTGTGTCAAAACCGGCAGATCTTATAGCTTCAATATTTGTTGCCTTATATCCATCTATAAACTCCATTGTTAGCACATTATGTGATGTATATTCCCAAAAAACTTTTGGCACATAAATGTTTTTGAATTGATTTAAATTTTCTTTAAAGGTTTGCATATACTGTGCTTCAATTTCATAGTCAAGTTCTTTTTTAATGGTTTCCTCAAATTCTCTTATAAAAGGTTTTATCTCAAAATTAAAATAAAGTTTCAGTTTAGAGTTTAGATAATCGCCAATTTGTTTTAATAGCTCTATATCAGATTGTATAATTTTCTCTATGTTTGGTCTTTTTACTTTAATTGCAACAGTCTGACCACTGATAAGAACCGCTTTGTGTACTTGACCCAATGAAGCACTAGCTTCCACATTTTCGTTAAAATACGAAAAAGTTTTATTTAATGGTTTTTTAAATTCTGTTTCTATAATTGATTTTACTTTGCTGAATTCAAAAGGCGTTACATCATCTTGAAGCTTTTTTAACTCTTCTATAAATTCATATGGCAAAATATTTTCTTGTGTGGATAATAACT
>JBFWJP010000211.1:0-3006 GCA_050253135.1 Desulfurella sp.
AAGCATAGGCACTCAAAGGATCCATCAAGTGAGGTAGTGCGCTTGATAGTTTATCTTCGCCCCCAAAGAGTGTACCCATTGTGCCAACAACCGTTTCTTTCGCCAAAAGGCCAAAAATTAGAGCAACTGCCGCTTGCCAAAAACCAAACCCAGCAGGTGATAAAATTGGCGCAAAGAATTTACCCAAAACGCCTACATATGATTGCTCACTTGCATATTTTACGCCAATCGGTAAGCTAGAAAGCAGCCATACTAATATAACGCCAAAAAATATAACTGTACCTGCTTTTTTCAAAAACTCCCTTGTGCGCTCCCATGAGTGTAGCAACACTGCTTTTAGGGTAGGTAGTCTGTAAATGGGAAGTTCCATTATTAAGAATGAAACCTTGCCTTTAAGCTTTGGGATTGTGCTTCTAAATAATTTTGCAGACAGTATCGCAACAATTATACCCAAGGCATAAAGAGAAAATATAATTAGTGCGGGATTTTTATTGCTAAAGAAAATACCCGTTAAAAGTACATAGATGGGTAACCTAGCCGTACAGGATATAAAAGGATTTATAAGAATTGTAAGCAGTCGATCTTTTTCATCGGCAATTGTGCGAGTTGCCATAATTGCTGGGACATTGCACCCAAAACCCAATATTAACGGTATAAAAGCTCTACCGGGAAGACCAATGCTATGCATGAGCTTATCCATTACAAATGCGGCTCTTGCCATATAGCCTACATCTTCCAAAAAAGATAAAAACAAAAACAAAATTAGTATATTGGGCAAAAAAACAATTACCGTACCCACGCCTCCAATTAACCCATCTTTAACAAATGATTGTAAAAGGGGGTTATGAATATATTGCGCTGAAATCTCGCCAAACCACCCAAAAAATTGCTCAATGTAGTCTGCAAAAAACCCGCCTAGTTTAAATGTTGCTTCAAAAACTATTAACATCGCAATGGCAAAAATAGGTATACCTAAATACCTGTTTGTTACGATTTTATCTATCTTATCCGATAGTGTTAGTCTATCTTCTATGCTTACTAAATGTTTTGTTGTATTTTTTGCAATCCCTTCTATAAGAGCGTATCTTTTTTCTATTATTTCTGTTTGCAAGTCTGGATATATTTTTTCTAAGCTATTGATTTCTAATAAAGCATTTTCAATAATATCGTCTTTTTGTAATTTTTTTAGCTCTTCTATAATAACTGGGTCTTGCTCTAAGAGTTTTATTGAGACAAATCGTTTACTGTACGGCAGATCTAGATTATTAAGCAAACTTTTAATTTTTTCAATTGAGCGCTCAATATCACTACCGTAATCAACAAATAATTCTTCTTGAGTGTGATGCAGTTCGTCAAATATTGCTTCTTTGAGATTGCCTATGCCGATTTTTTTTGTAGCAGATGTCTTAACAACGCGTGTTTTCAGGCTTTGGGATAATTTTGCATCATCTATTTCAAGTTTGTTATCTATAAGATCTATCATATTTAGTACAAGCAAAGTTTTAGCACCGAGTTCTTTTAATAACACAAATAGGTATAAATTTCTTACCAAATTTGTAGAATCTACAATGCAAACAACTAAATCGGGTTTTTGTTTAACTATGTAGTCTCTTGCTATGCGCTCATCAATCGAGTCTGCGCTTAAGCTGTAAATGCCAGGCAAATCCACTACATTAATTTCTGTATCAAGGTATGTGAATTTACCTTCTTTTTTTTCTACAGTAACACCAGGCCAGTTACCCACATGCGCATTTGCGCCTGTTAACTCATTAAATATTGCAGATTTTCCAACATTTGGGTTTCCAATCAGCGCAATAGTAAAACTTTTCATACAGCCTCCCTGACTATAATTTTTGAAGCCAAGCCTTTGCCTAGTGCATACTTTGAGCCGTTAATTGATACAATAATGGGACCTTTTGCATTATAGACTACTCTTAGTTTTGCACCTGGCACTAAACCCATTTCTAAAAACTTCGTGTACGAACCATGACCACCCGCTATCCTTACAATTTCGTACTCAATATTTTCGTCAGCTAAAATAAGTGGCATAGTTTTACCTCTCAACAATTATTTTTTCCGCTTCGTCTTTTCTTAGCGTTAAATGATAACCTAACAAAGTTACCTCTATGGGATCGCCAAGAGGTGCTACTTTTTCTACTTTAATTACTGTACCAGGTGTTGTGCCCATAGAAAGCAATTTGCTTTTAATTGAAGAGTTTTCTATTTTGACAATTTTAGCAGTTTCTCCAATATTTATTTCGTTTAACTTCATATACGCCTCCTTTTTTGAAAATTTTTCGAATTGCTCTTTTATGTGCGGGTTTGCTGAAAAAAAGCTTGTTAGTTTAAGAAGACTATCGTAAGTTTCTTTCGATAAATCATGCTCTAGTTTGTGTGCGTCGATAACTGCTATCTCTTCTTTAACGCCAAGTGTAAAAGTTAAAAATTTCAGTATGTTTTTTTTGCGCTCAAGCAGATTTTTTGCAAGTTCGACCCCATAGTCTGTAAGCGTGATATAACCATATTTTTCGTGATTTATAATGTTTTTTTCTGCAAGCGTTTTTATAGCGCTTACAACTGTAGGTAGACTAACACTGCGCGAATTTGCAATATCTTTTATTCTAGCAACTGTATGCTTTGTAGTTTGCTCTAAAATATCAAGCAAATAATCTTCTTGTGTTTCGCTTAAATAAGTCATTTTACCTCCTTTTTTTGCATAAAATTTTTGCACTGCATGTAAAGCAGTTGTTGTTATTTGTGCTTGATAAATTCATAAAGTAAACATTGTTTTCTTTTACAAGGCTTAGTATCGCTTTTAACAGTCTTTCACGATTAAGGTTTGTTTTTTTGAGCAGATCGTTAAATGAAATACTTTTTTGCTGTTGCAGAAGATGCACTATATATTCTTTCATTTGAACCTCCAAAATAGAACATGCAAATAATATTAGATAAATCTAACAATTTGTCAAGTAAAAAATATATTTAGTTTAAACTTACATTGTAAAA
>JBFWJP010000212.1:0-2971 GCA_050253135.1 Desulfurella sp.
AAGAAGAATCAAAACTTATTGATAACTGGCACAAAACCGCACTTATCAATTTGCAAACAAAAAAACCCATTATACTGGGTGGCTCTTTAAACGCAAAAAACATTAAGCAGGCAGTTGAAATTGTAAAGCCGTTTGCTGTATCAATAATATCGGGTGTGCGCTGCTTAGGCAATCTATCGCACAATAAGCTAAGCACTTTTTTGCAAAATATAAAAACACTGGAGGTTTAAAAATGTATCCTAAACTGTATGTTTTATCGAGCGGGGTTCAAACTATTAAAAAACAAAAACTTTTGTCTAGTGCCGACAAAAACGAAGATATTGATATTCCCGTGCCTTATTTTTTGGTGGATTTAGGAAATGAGAAGGTACTTATTGATACTGGTATTTCTTTTGACTCTAAATCAAATATCGCTAAAGCAAAAGGAAAAACAGAAAATCCTACAGAAGCACTTTCTAAATTAGGCATAGATAAAAATAGCATAGGCTATATTATTCAAACGCATCTTCACTTTGACCACGCAGCAAACACAAAACTATTTCCACAAGCAAAAGTAATAGTTCAACTAGAAGAATTAAAAGCAGCTTACTTTTATGATTCAAATTTTGAACATGGTTATGTTGATGAAGATATTAAAAACCCTTCTACACAATGGGAGCCTATTGTTGGCATGAAAAGTTTATTTGACAATAAAATATTGATTTTGCCAACACCTGGCCACACACCTGGACATCAAAGTGTCGTAGTTAAATTGGAAAATTACGGTCCTGTAATCATAGCTGGAGATGTTGCACCTTTAAGAGAAAATATTGATAAAAATACAGCACCTGGCGTAGCCTCCAACACGAAAGACGCGTATTATTCGATCCTTTCATTAAAAGAATTTGCTAACTTTTTAAATGCAAAAATATGGTATGGTCACGACCCAAAATTTTTCGAAGAGATAAAACTAGCTCCAGAATATTATGATTAATTTATTTTTATTATATTACTTATAATTTTACTGATTTGCGCATTTGTCGTATTTGTATTTAATTTTAGAAACCGTGAGGCATACTTTTTTAAACGGACAAGAAAGTTATTGAAGCTTTCTTGCCATTGTTTTTTGGTTGGATCATTAATGTGGTTTTTCATATATTGAAAATAGCTTAGGTTAAAAAGATACAAAGGTAGATTCCTCAAATCTTTATTTTTTTGTGCACTTTGAATTGCTTTTTTTTCAAAAAGTAAAGCTTCATTGATTTTATTATCAAAAAAGTAAGCATAAGCTAAATCATTAAATACTAATGAATCATAATCTGCACTACACACTTTTAAAGATTTATTAAAATAAAAAATCATTTTCATAAATAATTTATGCATTAGATGTAAAGCAACTAAATTGTTCATAGAAACGTACAAATTTGTATCATAATTGTTAAAACCTGACATATCTATAAAATTATCCCTATAATAGAGTAACTTATTATGTAAGTACAAGTTTAAGTATGCAATTCCAATATATCTATAAATTTTTCCTATGCTGTAAGGGTTTGTTGTCAACTCTCTAGCTTTTTTAAAAAAATTTACAGCTACTCTTGGCTGATTTGAGTTTAAATATATCCTGCCTAAATAAAAATACCCATCTTTATAGTTTTTCTTAGCTGCATCTTCACAACTTTTTATAGCTTTAGCATAGTTCTTACTATTAAATTGAGTTTTGCAAATCTCAGCCATATCTGCGCGTGCTGTTTTGTAACAAATCGTTAAAAAAAAGACATTTAAAATGATTAAAAATATTTTGTTTTTCATATGTTTTTAATAAAAATACGGCCAGGGTGCCAAGCTATATGTAGGGCAATTATAAGGAAAACAATTTTCATATTCTGTATTTTTTGGCCACAAATATAAACTTTTTACATCCAATACAGGATATGAGTATGTATAATTTCCAACTTTTTCCTTCTCAATCCCTACTATTGTGCCAACAAAAGTTATTTTTTTACCTTTTTGGTATATTTCTGGATCGTAATAGCCATGAGCACACGCTAAAAATCTACCGACAAAATTTTTTGGTTCTTTTTTGTATGGTTTACCATTACTGTGAAGTTTCAAGCCCAATACCACAAAACATGTTTGATTGTTTTGTTGCGGTATAGTAGATATTATAGTTCCACCAAACCTTACAGTCTTTCCAAAAAATTTTCCCGTCTGAGCTTCGATTGGCGTTATTTGAGCATAATTGCCACTTATAGGCAAAATTGTAGCACAACTATTAAGCATTGCAAAACTTACTACTACTGTTATTAAACTGGCTAATTTTTTGAAAATTCCCTTAGACATCATAGATCACTTCTTTATATAAACTATTTTTTTAAAGGTTCTGTATAAAAGAAAATTATAGAGCAAATAATTATTTATTATTATAAAGATAAAAACAACAAAAGAATAGAAAGAAATACCTATAAAAATACTTTGCCAAGGCGGCATAATACTCTGGATAATATTTGCAAGAATAGAAATAATTAAAAAAAATGAACTATTTAGTACAAGCATATTAAAGAGCACTAATTTGCTTAAAGATTTATATATTTCTTCTATGTTCTTGAAAATATTATTGCCGTTTTCCAAATTACACTTATTTAAAAAGTAAAATTCCGATGAGTGCAAAGAATTAGACGATGTATTTACAACAAATAGTATCATCAGCATGATAGCTTTAAGCCCAAGCATAGACTCACTATTGCTCGCAGGTAGTTTAAAATAAACGGCTAAAATAACCATCAAAACACCAATAAAGTTGGTTGATATAGCAATAAGTTTAGCTAATTTAACGTATTTCATTTTAAACCTTTTTTAAATAAATCTTATAAACCTTTTATAAAGACTGACCTGTTGGCTGAAAGTAGAATAATCTTTAATTAAATTTATACCATGTATTGCAAGATAATAATAAACTAAAGTGTACAGAAATGTGCTCGTGATCATAGGT
>JBFWJP010000213.1:0-2960 GCA_050253135.1 Desulfurella sp.
TTACTTGCTGTATGCCTGCGCCTGAGCCAACACCCTGGTAGTTTACCTTTGCACCTGTTGCTTTCTCATACTCAAAAGCCCACTTAGTGTAAACTGGGTAGGCAAAAGTAGAACCGGCACCGTTGATCTGTCCTTCCGCTTGAGACAGTTTTGCATTAAAAACAATACTGCCCATCAAAAAGACAGCGATCAAAAAAAACTTTAACCACTTTTGTGGTTGTAACATAAACACCTCCTGCAAAATAATGACTTTTTTGTCATTTATCTTAATTATGCAAATTGTTCGTCAAATAATCATCATGAAAACGTAAAATATTTGTAAACTAGAAATACTATTTTGACTCGACAAGAAAAGTGTTTTTGCCTATTAAATATTTTTTCCCACGCCAGTAAACTTTTGTATTTACAAAAGGCACAAACCACACAGTTCCCATGATAATATCTTTGAGCGGCGATAAGAAGTAATAAAACAATTTAATGTCTGAGTTAACTAAATACCCTACATAGCAATCAAACATGCTTTTTAAAAGCCAAACTCCACCAAATACTATCAAAGCTGTCTTAGAAAAACCAAAAATCAATAAACCAACAAAAGCCAAAAAGACTGGATTTGATAATATTTCGCTTATATAATATGCACCACCAATTTTCCATCTCATTTTTGCCCAACGCGTATGCCTGTTTAAGAATTTTTTGAAGCCCCAATATTCATTTACATTATCAATAAAGTAATTTGACAATGCTACTTTTTTGTTTTTTTGCTTAATCAATTTACCAATCATAAAATCTTCGGCTAAATAATCTTTAATAAACCAAAAACCGCCTGCTTCTTCCAAGTCTTTTTTGCTAAAAAGGATTGACTTTCCTACAACGCAAGGAATATTAGTTTTTGTATTTAAAAAAGCCATCCCGCAAGTTACAAATGTATTTAATTGTAGATTTTCAAGCAAAGCACCAAAACTCAAAGCCCTTGTGCCCCTTATAGGGTTTGTTACTACGCTTACCTCGTTGCTTTTTAGATACTTAACAGTTTGTTTTATATAATCTTTTCCTACAAATACATTACTATCGCTTATGATAATTGTATCGTATTTTGCCATCATATAAGCCTTATACATATTGTTTATCTTAGGGTTTAAACCGTGCAACGAATTATCAATAACAATCGCTATATCACGTTTTGGATACTTTAATTTAATTTTATTTGCAATTTTATAGGCTGGATCCGCACACGATGGTAGGCTAAAAATCAGCTCATACTGTGGATAATCTAAATTGCAAAAACTTTCTAAATTATTAAAAAGGTTATCATCAATACCTTTTATTGGCTTTATAATAGAAACTGGCGGTGTATATGAACTTGAAAAATCAACTTTCAATAATGACCGCAAGGCAACTATCTCAATCGCATAGGCTATAAAACCAACAGCGACAAAAAACACTAAAACAGACATTTATACCCCCCCTATTTTCTAAAGAATTTAATAGCTACCCTTGTATTTTCTTTAATGCACTTTTTGATACATTTAATATTCCTTTTACAATACAAAAGGGTACGCCATGAATGAATATGAGAAGGTTTGTGAAAATCGCTATTTGCAACAAAAGGATATGATTCAAGACTTACCACATTAAATAAGTCTCTATTGCACCCAATTTCCCAAGCATCAATGTACTTTGCATAGCGTTGTCTATTGTTCCACAAATAAAGCGTTTCTTTATCCAAACCCAAAACATGGTAAGGGTGAGCTGCTATAACTAAAGCATCTTGTTTTTTAGCCTCTAAAAAGAGTTTTTTATAATCTAACTCAGGCGGTATAAAATTCTTTATATCAATAATCAATATATGCGCCGATTTATTTTTGCTTATGTGGTTTTTTGTAATTTCAACACCAGCTAACACAATCATATTGTATTTATCAAGGGCTCTTTTTGCTTCATAAGCTATATTTTCTAAATACTCATTAAAATTATCTTTATTTAAACTAGCCCTTAGTGTATGTGCAGCTTTACCAACAAACCCCAATTTATCAACATGGTGATCAGTAATTGCAATACAATCATGCCCTGTTTGACCATACATATCCACTACTTTGCGCAAAGGTAAAGATCCATCCGAATAAGTCGTGTGAATGTGAAAATCACACAAAAGCTCTTCTTCTTTACAATCCTTCATCAAACATTCTCCAATTTTTTACTAGGTATGCATAAAATGCAGCAGAAAGTGTAGGTTTTCGCTGAAGCGTGTTTTCATCAACTCTAAATAACCCAAACTTTGCATTTAATCCTACAAACCACTCATAATTATCTATTAACGACCAATAAAAGTACCCTTTTATCTCAATACCATTTGTAATCGCTTCTTTTAGTTTTTCTAAGTGCGCCTTTATAAACTGAATTTTTAGAAAATCGTTGTTTGTAGCAATACCGTTTTCTGTTATAATCAATGGTACTTTTAGTTTTGATGCATACTTTAAAACCTTTAGCAAACCTTTTGGGTAAATTTCCCAGCCCATATCAGAAACACCCATGCCTTCCCTATCTTGATAAATGATATCAACAAACTTGTTTTTTATATTAAACGGGTTAAACTTTAAAAAAATTCTTGTGTAGTAATTTATACCAAAAAAATCCAGTTTGTCTTTTATAGGTAAGTCTACCTCAAATGGTCTAGATAATGGCAATTTTACAGACAAATGGCCACTTAAAAAAGCATCAATTATAGAAAAGTTATAAAAATGTTTTGCAATTTTTGATAGTGTAATATCAAATCTATTGTTAAACCTATAGGGCTTAAAAACAGCCATATTGTGCGCTACACCAACATAAGGGTGGTTAATTTTGCCGTGAATAATTTCATATAGCCTACTGTGAGCTATTAAAATATTTTTTAAAGCTTGTTGAGCTAATTCTTTATTTCGAATGTTGGGCGGCATACAACCATCTAAATACCCTCCAAG
>JBFWJP010000214.1:0-2955 GCA_050253135.1 Desulfurella sp.
CCTGTCCTGGATATTCTAAGGTATTATAGCAAGCACCAAAGCCAGGGTTGACAAATATACCAAAGGATGAGTGATTAATAATGTAATACCGTAAGAGTTCGGTTGCTCCAATTGAAAGACCATTTGTTGGTCTTGATACATACGTAGCAAATGGCTCTGTAATTAAGCTCAAATCTTTTCTTATAAAGTGTTCAAAGTCTATATCCATTCTATAGTAATCGTACATATGACGGTTGTCTATTCTTTCTGGTTTTTCGATAGCAAGCAAGCCCCATAGATGAGAAGGATTGCCGTTTGAAACAGAAAGACCTGAACCGTAGCCAACGTTGTAGATAACACGACAGTAGCCATTACTAAAAAATACCAATATAAAACCAATAATGAGTAAATACTTTGCTCTCACAATCCCTCCTTTTTTTAAGAGCAGATTGTTTAAAACTTCACATTTAACACAATATCTCTTCCATCAGTTTCAAAAGAAACTGTTTTGCTGAGTTTTAAGTGATTTTCACTAAACAAATATCCAACAGAAAAACCAATTGCAGAACCTGCTATAACATCTGAGGTCCAATGTTCATTTTTATAAATGCGCTCAAAGTCTACAAGGACCGGGATTGTGTACAACAGTGGTTCGTGGTAGTAAACTGCATATGGCGTTATCATAGACCAAGCAATTGTAGCATCTCCCGATGGAAAAGAAGCGTAAGTGTTATTTATATCAAATGGTTTAAAGGTGAGATTAGAACTTGTAGAGTTGGGTCTTTCTCTTCCCACAATGCTTTTTAGTCCAAGCGTTATGATACCAGCAAAGGCACCTGACTCAAGCGATGTTAAAGATGCATCTAGGAGTATTGAATTATCGGTTAGGTATCCATAAAGTGACAAGATAGAAACAGCTGGAAACATATAATAGCCGTTTCCAAAAGGTTCTATGTCATTAGCAAGGTTTTTTGCGGTATTGTTTTGATGATTTATTACATAAGTCCTTATGCTTTTATCAATAAGCAAACTACCTGCGATTAAAACCACGGCGCCTGCTGCATAATCTTTATTTTGCCATACAAATTTTGGGTAGGAAGCAACATCATTGCTTGTAATATTGTAGGTTTTGCATAATAGATTGTCATTTGCGTAGAGCAAGTTTGGGCAGAAAAGAAGATATAGTACTATAACTAAATACTTAACTTCCAAAATAAAAAATTTCTGTCTTTTCACTTTTATTCTCTAAAAATTCAATATTTGTAAGATTATAAGCGCTTATTGTAGAAAAGTCAAGAATTTATAACATTACAAAGCGATATCGTGAAGAAATTTATTCATACACCTGAAACTGGGCCAATAGGTCTGTTGGCTTGGTAATTATTTAGCTTTTTTAGAAAGCTAAATATTTATAACTTAACAAAAAAGCAAAAGTAGCTTTTAAAAAAAGCTAAAGTCTATAATAGAAAGCAAGCGTCTAAAAAGCTAAGATAAAGCTCTAGAGCAGATCTCAAGGCTCAAAGAAAAATACTCCCTTGTATCCCGCTTTTATACAATAGACATAAAGCAAGAAAACAATACAGTAAAATCCATTGATTACTTTCTTGATGAAGAAAAGCTCAATGAACGCTTTAATGGTTCTTACTACATAAGAACAAGCAGAACAGATTTAGACGAAAAACAAATAAAAGACCTCTACTCAATGCTAGTTAGGGTAGAAGAATCATTTAGGAGTCTAAAAAGTGAGCTTGGCTTAAGACCAAACTTCCATCAGAAAGAAAGACGCATAGAGGCCCATATATTTATAACAACACTTGCATACCACATACTAAATGCAATAATTTACAGACTAAGAAGCAAAGGCCTACACTACAGCTTTAGCACCATAAGGACAATAATGTCTACCCATACGCTAAACACCATATCCCTAAAGACAAAAGATGATAAACAAATATACATCTTCCTGCACACAACCACAAGAAATTCAAAAACAAATCTATGAAGCATTGAAACTAAAGCCAGTGCCAATAGAAAGAAAAAGCATAATAAAATAAGCAACCTGCTTGCAAATTTAACAAAGAATACTGTAGTCCCCATAAGAAAAAAACAATGCTGTCATAATAGGATTATGAATTACGGGTGTTAAAGACGGGGTATCTTTTAGAGTGAACTATTTTTGTGAAAAAACTTTTTGCTAAAATTCAAATTTTTTATGCAAAGAACAGTGCCAATTTTATGAATAATTTTTATTTTGTGTACATTTAGAAGAAAAAACAGTTTCTTGATAAAGTTAAACAAGTTAACAACTATATAGATTATGCTCGATATAATTAAAGAAGCTATGCAGCACATCACAAAAATAAACAGAATAAACCTAATCATATTGCGATTTTAATATACTCCTTTTTTAACAAATTTTTAGATTTATGCTCGCTTTGCAAGTATAACTATTATTGTAAGATTTTGTCTGAAAATACTAAATGAAGACAAAATGCAAAAATTGTTAATAATTTAATTTCTAGTATATTTATCAGTTAGTGTAAAATAAAATTTAAAAAAAGTCCGAATTTTATTGACTTTTTGATTTTAATTATATAATTTTGAACCAGAGTTATAGATATACAAACACATAGAGGAACGTATGGAAAGAATACTGGCTTACATAGATATACCGGCTGAAGAAATTGTTTTATACCTTGATCCAAGCGATAAAAACGCCATTAAAAGTATTGTTAATTTAAGGCATTTTAAATATAACCAAGAGGGTATATGGCTTTCTTTTGATAGCCTTATTGAGTTTTCTGAATATTTTAGAAAAATACCGCCAACCTGTAAATACAGAAAGTTTTCGGTAAAAATATTTAATAATCGCATGTTTAAGGAGGGTATATGAAAAAAGATGAAAAAGTAAAAGAAGAAATCATTGTAAAGGTTGCTGTAAAAATTTTGGTAATAACCGGCAAAAGCGATGAATGA
>JBFWJP010000215.1:0-2948 GCA_050253135.1 Desulfurella sp.
ATAAGTGGTTCTATTAGAGTTCACTCAATTTTCGAAACTGTAAAAAATGCTCAACTAATAGCTCAAATTTACCCCCCCAAACTTTCAAGACAAATAGAATACGCTAAAGCAAATGTTGAAGCAGCCTACAGTAACCTTCAAAGTACAACAAAACTAAAAAATATCCAAATGGCTACTTCTCAAGAAGTAGAAAAAGCAAAAATGCTTTATTATCAAGCAAAAAATAATTTAGAACAATTAAACGCTAAGTATGAACAATCAAAAATTTATGCGCCTTTTACAGGAACCCTAGAGTTTCTTGTACCCAATAAAAGCAATGTGGCACAAAATCAACCTATTGCTATTTTAACGGGAAATAAAAATCTCTGGATCAAGGCTTATATAGCACCAGATTATGTATGCAAATTAAAAACGGGTCAAACTGTCTATTACTTTCTTAATAACTCAAGGTACGTTGGCACTATAGCCCAAATATCATCTAACACAGATTCAAGCGGTCTTGTGCCAATCTTTATAAATACTAATAACAAAGCTTTGATTTTTGGCCAATGGGTTAGTCTTGAGGTTCCAATTAATAAAAGTAGTGGGGTTTGTATACCAAAAAGTGCTATTTTCACAAAAGGATCTAAGACTTATATCTACGTTGTAGTAGATGGTGTAGCACACGAAAAGCAGGTCAAGTTAATCAATGTTTCTAAAAATACTGCCTGCATTAGTGCCTACATTGCAAATAATGAGCCAATAATTACTAGTAGCGTAGAAAGATTAAAAAACAACATTAAAGTAAAAATTATCAAATGAATAAGTATCTTAATTTTCTATGGAATAACAAATTTACACTCTTTTTGTGCGGTATTTTAATTATCTTTGGTGGTACGTTCGCCCTCTTTTTTTTACCAGAAAGCATCTTTCCAAATGTAAGCTTTCCTAAGGTATCTATTCTTGTGCATAATCAAAATTTACCCGTAAAATATATGCTTGTCAGTGTAACAAGACCGCTTGAAGAAGCGGCAAGGGCTGAGCCTGGTGTTAACCTTGTTAGGTCTCAAACAGGCAATGGTTTATCAAAAATTCATGTTTATTTTGATTCAAATGTTAACCCAAAAACAGCATACTTAATGTTACAAGCACGAATAGCTAAAATAAATTTACCGCCAAATTCTAACTTAAGCATCCGCTTAATGGAACCCAATATATATCCTTTTGCAGAATATGCTCTTGTTTCAAACAAAATTGACAGTTCAAACATGATGAACTACTACTATTTCCAGGTGAAACCTATGCTGCTTGGTATAAATGGTGTTTATAAAGTAGAAGAAACTTCACGTGGATGGCCTGAGATTAATATAGCTCTAAATCCTCAAAAATTACTACAGTATAGAATATCACCTCAAGAAGTTATAAATTCTCTTATTTCAAATGAAGGGCCATTTTTTTCTGGCGTAATGAACTATTTTAATCAACAATTAAATTTGTCAACCACAAAAATGCCAGATAATATTAAAGACTTATCCAATTTTACAATATCTGTAAAATCAAAAAACTCTCAATATATTCCATTAACATTAAGCAGCATTGCTAGTACAAAAACCCAAAGTCCGCCTTTAATAAGAGACGCAAAAGTATCTGGCTATAAACACGCTTTAATAATGGACATACTTTCGCAAAATAAAACTAATGAAGTAAAAATATCAAAAGAACTTCAAAAAGTTATTGAAACAATTAAAGAAAGACTGCCTTCTGATATTAACTTAATAAAAATTTATGATTTAAGTGATTTGATTAAAAGCAACCTTAACGATGTATGGATTGCGCTTATTATTGGCAGTATAATTGCTTTGGTTGTTGTAATGCTATTTATTGGAAGAATAGATGGGGCTTTTAGCGTATTTATAGTGGTACCGCTTTCTTTGTCTTTAACTTTTATTGCTCTATACCTATTGGGCTTTGGGCTTAATATAATGACATTGGGTGGAATTTGCGCTTCAATTGGTGCAATGATAGACCATGCAATAGTTATTATCGAACGGGGCCTGCAAGGTATAACTGGCGATATACAAGATAGAATGACAGGTGTTTTCAAAAGGCTAAAAGATATACTGTTACCCATGAGTTTAGCTACGATTACATCAACTGTTGTGTTTATACCGCTCATTTTTTTGCCTGGCACATTGGGCTTGTTATTTAAACATATGGCTGTTGCTATCATAATAGCTCTTATTTCTTCACAATTTATTGCTTTAACATTTACGCCAATACTATCTATGATGCTTGCACACCGCAAAATAAAAAATTTAAATAAACCAAGAAACAGACATTTTTATTTTATGTTTAGCCACACATTAATCTTTTTTATGAGAAGACCGTGGATATCTATCGTTGTTCTTTTTTTAGTAGTTACAATAGGTTACATTAGTTTTAAAAATCTTCCTACTGCTTTTTTGCCTAAGTGGGATGAAGGCTTAATTTCAGTGCCCTTTAGAACGCCAGTTGGAAGCAGCGTTAAAACTACAACAAAAGTAGGCGAAATTCTAATGAATGAAGCATCTAAAAATCCAAATGTTAAAAGGATTTCTTTAATGGTAGGCAGAGGTTTTGGAAACTCTTTTTCCACACCAAACAAAGCTATAATGATGATTGTATTAAAAGAAAACAGGAAAGAAAGCACTCAAAAAGTAATGTTAGAGTTAGATAAAAAGTTTAAAACTCTTGCACCAAACCTCATATCGCTAAATTCATCTCAGGTTATGGTAAATAGACTTGGCGATTTGTCAGGCTCACACGCCCCCTTAGAGGTTTTTCTCTTTGGTAGTGACCCTGATCAATTATTTAAAGTAGGACAAAAACTTTATAAAATATTGGCCAAAAATAAAGATCTTGAGTCTGTTACATACAAATCTCCATCGGCCGGGCCAGAAATAGAGTTTAATCCATCATACTTTGCCACA
>JBFWJP010000216.1:0-2942 GCA_050253135.1 Desulfurella sp.
AAACCAGAAAAAAAATTTATCCAGTATTCTCTTTCGCATATTGCCTTAATAGTTTCTTCTACTTCTTTTGGGTTTTCGGTTTTAGATATACCAAGCCTCTTGCAAACGCGCGCTACATGTGTATCTACGCCAATTGCTGGTATGCCAAACCCAAATGCAAGCAAAATATTAGCTGTTTTTTCACCAACACCAGGCAATTTTGTAAGCTCTTCAAAGTTATCAATAACTGTATTATTAAACTTTTTACACAGTATATTCGATAGTTCAAAAATATTTTTTGCCTTTGCATTGTGCATACTGCAAGACGATATCAGTTCATTAATTTCTTCTATGCTTGATTGTGCTATATCACAGGGTGTTTTAAAGCGCTTAAAAAATTCTTTTGTGATTTTGTTTGTAGTTTTATCTAAACACCGCGCAGATAAAACTAGCGCTATCAATAACTCGAATGGGTTTTTGTACTCAAGTTCTAGTTTTGGGTCTTTGTAGTGCTCAATTATGCGCCTTACTATCTCGTTCATTCTTGTTCTCTAACTATATTTTTCTTTATAAATTCAATAAAATCTTCAAATGGTTTTAAAATGTTGCTTCGTCTATCACCTGCTACAACTACAAGCATAATATCATCACCTACTTTAAGTCTACCATCGTTTATAAAAGCCAATACTTCAACTATACCTGGTAAATTTTTCAATTCTTTTATTTTTTTATCTAAAAGCTCTTTATCGTAGCTTAAAAGCATTTCTGTTACAATTTTTGAGCCGTCTTTTGAGGTTTTCCTTACAATACCGTTATGTACTAAAATCATACCAAGATTTTCAGGGTTACTTTCTTGTTTTATTTTTTTTACAATATCATTAATACTGGGCATCTTCATAAATATACTCCTTACCTTCAAAGCTTCTTAGTTTGTATATATTGCCTTGTTTTGAAACAATACGATTTGGCTCAATTACAACTTTACCACCATCTTCTACATCCAAAGCAAAAAAAGGTACACACAAGCCACTTATATTATTGCGCAAAGATTCCATTATATTTAAAGCCTCTTCTATTTTTACTCTAAAACGCTCATTACCAACTGCTCTATCGCAACCAAATAAATAATACGGTTTTATTCTCAACTCAACGAGTTTACAGAATAATTCCTTTAGCGTTTGAGCATCATTATTTATACCACGCAATAAAACCGTTTGAGAAACAATAGGAAACCCACTATCTATAATCTTATTTGAAGCTTCAATAAAATCTTTAGTGATTTCATCTATGTGGTCTACATGTATGGAAAACCATATAGGTTTATAAGGCTTTATAGCTTCTAAAAGAGAATCAGTTATCCTGTATGGCAAAACGCTCAAAGCGCGCGTTGCAAGTCTTATGAATGCTATATGCTTTATAGATTTTATTGCTTTAATTAATCTAACTAAGCTTTCATCCTCAAAAGTTAGTGGATCTCCACCACTAATTAAAACTTCCCTTATTTCTTTGTGGTTATTTAAATACTCAATAGTATTTTTTAAGCTGAACCCGTCGTAGCTATTCCAATTATTTTTTCTAAAGCAAAACCTACAATTTGCAAAGCACTTGTTTGTAACAACAAGTAAAGCTCTATCAGGGTACCTATGGATTAAGCCTTTGGATTTTGTAAATTTCTTCTCAAAAAGCGGGTCTTCTAAGCCTATAGAGTCAGTTTTTGAAGTTTCAACAAATTGTTTTACTATTTTATCGCTTTGAAATAAACTCAACAAATACGGTGTAACAAGCGTATCATTTGTGCTGATAAAATTTAAACCTAAATTAGATATATCCTTTAAAGAGTGCTTTTTTTGCCAATGCCAATCTTTAAAATCCATTAATCAAAAAGAAATGCCTATCATCAATGTATTAGAGTTAACTGCGCCATTTGGCTCTTTTAAGGAAGCGCATGACATATGTATGAACCTATCTTCTATAAACATCTTTGTAGATTTTCCAACATTAAACTCAACACCTAAACCTACCTGTGGCATAAACAGGTACTTTGATGCTTGACCTGGGTATTGCAGCGTGTTGTATGAAACACCCAAACCGCCATCTGCAAATGTTCTAAATGTAGTCTCATTTAAAAAATAATACCTTAAAAGACCGCTTACACCAAAAGATGCGCCACTTGTAGGCCTGTTCACATAAGCAATAAATGGTTCTGCTATAAGACTAAAATTTTTACTGTAAAAATGCTCAAAATCTACACTTGCCTTATAATAGTCATAGTATTGTTTATCAATTTTTGAAAACCCATTCCCGCTATTATCCAAACCAAACCCATAACCCAAATTATATATAATACGCGCACTTGCAACACTACTTAGTGAAAACAAGAACAATAATACAAACAAAAATTTTTTCATACATACCTCCTTATCAAAAGTATAGTAAATTCTGATTCTTTTTCAACATATTTTAAAGTGAACAAAATTTAAGATTTTTATAATCATAAAACCAGGCCATTAATTTATTTAAAATAAATATGAATGATTTTAAACTGCTTATTATTGTATTTTCTATATTTTGTTGTCTAACCGTTGTACAGAAAAATCATATTTACTTTATGCAACACAGGGAAGGTATTCATACTTTAGATTATAAATTTGCTTCAAGACTACCAAGAATTGAATTAGAAGCCAATTTTGAAGATTATTTGTTGGTTGATAAAAAATTATGCAAAATTAAAACAAAATGATATAAATATACGCTGGAGAAGATGATGGAGACACAAAAGAGAAAGCTTATTTTTTACTCGCTATTTATCATTATTTGTTATTTTGTCTTGATTTGGATTATGCCTTACATGGACCCAGACGAAGCGAGGTATGTAGAGATACCACGCGAAATGATGCAACTTAAACACTATATCATACCATATTTAAACTACACTGTTTATTTAGAAAAACCGCCTTTGTACT
>JBFWJP010000217.1:0-2921 GCA_050253135.1 Desulfurella sp.
TTTAATTTATTGTGAAAAATAAACATTGTAAAGTAGCGCCAAATAGGTATGCTTTAATTTTTATTTTTTCTAATAAGTTTTTGCCTGCAAAACCCTTTGTTTTTAGTAATTTATACTCAATACCCATATTGTGAGCTAGTTTTTTTTCTATGCCAAACTCACTGCCTATGAATATAGGCTCATACCCTTTAGTTTTTAAATAGTTAATAAAGCTTTCTGCAGCAAAATAATGACCGCCAGTACCACCACCTGTTACAAAAACTACATTTGACATAAATAGGTTACCGTATTTGAGTTTTCAAAGGTTTTTTCGATTGTAAATACTTTATCTGCTGCATGTTGCATCTCCACAAAATGTGTAATGCATATAAGCTGATTTTCTAAAGAGAGTTTTTTAAGTTTTGAGACAATGGCCTTAAGCGTTTTACCACCCGTGCCCTCTTCTATCTCGTCAAAAACAATTGTATTTTGATTTAGTCGCCCAATGTATTCAAAGAGCGCTAAGATAAATCTGGATTTTTCTCCTCCAGATGCAACCTTTGACAATTCTTTTTTAGGTAAGTCTCTATTAGCAGTAAAAAGCAAGGTAATTTTATCTTGACCGTTTTCATTAAACTCTACTTTATCAAAAACTATATCAAAATCAGCAAATTCAAGCATTAAATCTGACATATTTTTTTTCACGCCAGCAATTAAACACTCTGCCTGGTGTTTTCTTTGATTTGTTAACTGTAAAGCGGCCTGTTCTAAATTATCTTTGAGAGTTTCTAGTTTATCTTTTTCTTCTAATAATTGTTCTTGCAGTGAGTTTTTTTCATTGATTAATTGGGATAATTTTTGTTTTTCTTCTATTATTTCATTTATAGTTTTGCCAAACTTTCTCTGCAAATTTTCAAGTTCAAAGAGCCTTTTTTCAATATTATCTATAGAAACTTCATCATCTTTTTTGTGCTCAAATAGTGGTTTTAGCGTATTTAGTTCGTCTAAAATTTTGCTTAAAGAATTGCTAATATTTTGCATTTTTGGCGAAATTCCAGGTTCAATATTATTTATTTTTTTAAACGAAGCAATTATTGAGTCATAAAGATTATTTGGATCCTCATAAAAAAGTGTATTTAGTTGCTGTATAAAATCTTTGAGAGCCAAATCTTGTTTAATTTGTTTTCTTTTGTTAATCAGATCGTCATACTCATCTTTTTGCGGATTTGTTTTATCTATAAGTTCAATTAAAATCTCAGGGTGTGCATTTTCTATAAATTTGATTTTAGATTCAAGCTCATGAATTGTTTTTTTTGCTTCGATAAAATTGACAAACGATGTTTTGTAAGTTTCAATTGCATTTGGATCAACAAATAAGTCCAAAATTTCAAGAAACCTATCCTTTTCAAATAGCTCAAAGCGATAATCCTGAGAAACTATATTCACAATGTCATTTTTTATGTTTTGAGCAATTTTATTGCTTATTGGTTTATCATTTAGAGTAAGTTGAGATTTGTTTTTTTTTAATATTTTTACAATAGAAAAATTACGTTCAAAAAAACCATACTTTGATAAATCTGCATCAAAATCAATAGATATCGTGCAAAAATCGCCAAAATTCCCTATCATTTGCGTGTCATTTTTGGCTGAGAAAACCTCACTTATTGCCTTCAATATTAGCGATTTGCCCGCACCAGACTCACCTACTATTGCACTAAAGTGTTTATCAAAATTAATTTCTAAGTTTTTTATGGTTAAAAAGTTATCAATCTTTATACTTTTTATCATAATTTAAAGCGGTGATTTTTCGCTCTTCCCACCCCAATTTTACTCTCAATATATCAAAATAATTTTTATTTTTATCTGTGATAAGCTTTATTTTGCGATTAGACTTGTTTAATGTGATTTTATCACCTTTGTTTAACCTAAAGCCCATCTGACCATCAAGCGTTAAAAACACCCTATCTATGTCTTCATGTAATTGCAAGTGTATAGTTACATTATCTGGCAATACAATGGGTCTGTTTGATAGTGTATGCGGCGCAATTGGCGTTAATATAAATGAATCCAACTCTGGATAAACAATAGGTCCACCTGCTGCTAAACTATAAGCAGTAGAACCAGATGGTGTGGCAACTATCAGTCCATCGGCATAAAAAGTTGATACAAATTGTTTTTTTGATTTGTACTCAATGTATGTGTCAATGCCGATAATTTTGGCAAGTGCGCCTTTATTTATTACAACATCATTAAATACGCTGTAGTTTTGCTGATTGTTTGAGCTGGGCTCAAAATTTACACTTATAATCATTCTTTCTTCTATTGCAAAGTCATTGTTAAATATTTTTTCTAAATTGTAAAACATTGTATCGATAGAAATCTCGGTTAAAAAACCAATTTTTCCTAAATTTACGCCTACTATTGGTATATCGTAATGTGATTTTAAAACAACACGTGTCGCGCTTAAAAAAGTACCGTCACCACCTAAAACCACTATTAAGTCAAGAGGTTCTTGTAGGGTTGGAATATTATTATCCAAGCTTTCTACATCTTGTTCAAAAACAACTTTTGCACCTTTTTTCAAAAAAAAACTTTTTGTTTCATTAACTAATATATCTAAATTTTCTACATTAGACTTTTTTATTATGCCTATTTTTTTAATCAACATTTAAAACCTTTAAATATGATGCAAACAAATTGTTTGTGTATTCGTCAATATTTGTAAAATGTATTTCTTTGGGTGAATTATGAGTTTTTGAGAATTCAATTACAGAATCTACAATAATTTTTACACCCTTTTCTTTTGGGAAACCAAATATGCCAGTAGATATAGCAGGCAGTGCAATAGAGTTTAGCTCATGTTTTTGGGCTAATTCCATAGCACTAATCACTGCACTTTTTAACAATTCTTCTTCTTTGTTTTTTCCGCCTTGCCAAACGGG
>JBFWJP010000218.1:0-2917 GCA_050253135.1 Desulfurella sp.
GATCGACAAATTTAGGCGACCACTCAGCAACATTGAGCTTGGGTACAAAGGGTATCCTGCATGGATCACTTAGCTATTTGCTGCAAAAACAGGCAAATGTTGTGCCAGTACACTCTGTATCTGCAGGGCTTGATTATCCTGGAGTCGGTCCAATGCATAGTTTTTTAAAAGACACAAAGCGTGTAATTTACGATTATGTATTTGATAGTCAGGCACTTGAGGGGTTTTTTGCCTTATCAAAATTAGAAGGTATCATACCAGCGCTTGAGAGCTCTCATGCTTTAGCCTATGTATTGGCTAAAAAAGAAGAATTTAAAGATAAAACTATTATAATTAACCTTTCTGGTAGAGGCGATAAAGATTTAGATATTATAAGGATGGTGCAAGAATGAATATAGGTATATATTTAGTATCTAACTACCCTAAAAAAAGTACCTTTTTAGAAGCAGTCGAGATTTGCAACAATTTAGATGTAGATTTTTTAGAGATTGGTATACCATTCTCAGATCCAATAGCAGATGGAGAAGTATTGGAAAAAGTATCATTTGAGATGCTTGAAAAATACAGTACGTTAGACTTTTTTGAAAGTCTTTTTGAAGTAAAAAAGCTATTTAAAAAAAGGCTTTATGCTATGACTTACTCAAACATACCACACAGTTTAAAAGATCAGTTTAATAAATACTCAAAAGTATTAGACGGTGTTATTTTGGCTGATTTACCAACAAGAGAAGCTATTGGCTTTGAAAAAAAACTTGGGTGCAATATCATTAAATTTGCTACACCAGAAAGCAGGTTAAGTGACTTAGATTTAGCTATCAAAAGTACAAAAGATTTTATTTACTTTATTTCAAAACGAGGTATAACCGGTGGAAATTTTGCTCTTGATAGCCAAACGGTTCAAAAAATAAATTACTGTAGAAAACAAGCAAAAGTGTATTTAGGTTTTGGGATAAGAAACGCAAATGATGTAGCAAAGGCTTCTCAAATCTCAGATGGTGTGATAATAGGTACGCAGGCAGCTATTGAATTGCAAAAAGGTATACAAGATTTTGAACGATTTATAAAGAGTCTTAAATTGATTAACCTTTAGAACTGTATTGACATTACGGTAAAAAGGATTATAAAAATTAAACGGAGGTTTAAGTATGAGAAAGTTATTTTTATTTTTGTTTTTAGTTGCTTCACCATTGTTAGTTAATAGCTGTTCGAGTGTTCCAGGCACAAAAGCTCCTATTCAATCAAGTATGCCACAAACAACTAGCACTAATGGCACAAGCACTACATCTGCTGTTAATATGCCATCATCTAGTATAAACAATACGCAAAATCAAAATGAACAGGAAAGTGCCCTTGAGAAACAAGCAAAAGAGGTTATGCAGAGGATCTATTTTAAAGTAAACAGTGCGTCGATTTCAAATATTAACGAGTGGGGCATACAGCAAAACCCTTCTGAAGTTTTAAACAAAATAGCAGAGTTTTTAATTGCAAATCCTAAAATGAATATTATTATTGAGGGTAACTGCGATGAGCGAGGCACAGATGCTTATAATTTAGCTCTTGGACAGCAAAGAGCAGATGCAGCAAAAAACTATTTGGTATTAAAAGGTGTTTCTTCTGATAGAATTCAGACATTAAGCAACGGAAAATCCAAACCTATTGATCCACAAAACAACGAGTATGCTTGGGCCAAAAATAGAAATGATGAATTTGTGCCTATTATAAAATGACTAAAAAAACAAAAAAACTCATTCAGCTTTTAGTTATTTTAATTGTTTTAGTGGGCTTGGCTATATACTTTATACCCAAGCTTATCTATGATTTTAACCATGTATCAACAGACGATGCATATATTGATGGCACAATTGTGCCTATATCACCTCAAGTGGCTGGTAAGGTTGTAAAGGTTTGTGTGAAAAGGAATCAGTTTGTTAGAAAAGGACAGATTTTATTTGAAATAGACAAAACAGATTATATACAGCAGGTAAAAAACACACAAAACATCTATCAAGCAAATCAAATTCAACTCGAAAATCTCAAGCTTTCAATCTTGGAAAAACAAGCCAGCCTCCAGCAAGCCCAAGAAGAACTCAAAGCCCAAGAAGCAAAACTACTCTATGCTCAAAAACAAAACACTCGCTATTACAATCTGCTAAAAGAACATGTAATAAGCCCGCAAGAATACGATAATATAAAGATGGATTTTAACGTTGCGCAAGCTAATTTTAATGCTCAACTTGCCGCAATAAAGCAATTGGGTATCGAAATAGATGATTTAAAAACGCAGGTCAAAAAACAAGAGCACCTGATAAAGCAATCTAAAGCTCAGTTTGATATAGCAAACGTAAATCTATCAAGGACAAACGTTGTTGCACCAATGGATGGGTATGTAACAAAGCGTAATGTAGAAGTAGGTCAGTACGTACAGGTAGGGTTGCCTGTTTTAAACATTGTGGATTTGCACCATGTATGGGTAGTAGCAAACTTTAAAGAAACTTCTATAAACAATATTCATATTGGCGCAAAAGTAGCAATAAAAGTAGATGCCTACCCGGGTAAAACTTTTTATGGCTATGTAGAGAGTTTTCAAACAGGCAGCGGGTCGGTATTTAGCCTGCTTCCACCGCAAAATGCCGTTGGAAACTTTATTAAAGTAGTCCAGCGCATCCCTGTTAAAATTAATATCACAACACCATACAACCCTAAAACCCCATTGTATCCTGGACTGTCTGTTGAGCCCTATGTCAGCATAAAATGAATAAGTGGATTGTTACAGCTACTGTAATGATAGGCACAATAATGAGTTCACTAGATACTAGTATTGTAAATGTTGCAATACCATACATTCAAGGCTCAATGGGTGCTTCAATTGAACAGATTACATGGGTTTCTACTGGGTATTTGCTTTCTAATACTATCA
>JBFWJP010000219.1:0-2896 GCA_050253135.1 Desulfurella sp.
TTTAGGAAGGGGGGTTAATTTACCATCAATAGATCTATTAAATTGCATAATAACTAAATTCCAAATCTCCAAAAATCTATCACAATCACATTCAATTGAACACTCAGGTCTTTTGCAACCTACATCTTTACCTTGATCTATATGAATTTCAGAGCATGGCCCACATGGACCTGTATCACCCATTGACCAAAAATTATCTTTCTCGCCCATCCTTACTATACGAGAAACATCTACACCTTCTTGTTTGTGCCATATATCAAAAGCCTCATCGTCTTCTTTAAATATTGTTATCCAAAGTTTTTCTTTTGGTAAACCATAAACGTTTGTTACTAAATCCCATGCATAATGTATGGCTTCTTTTTTAAAGTAGTCTCCAAACGAAAAGTTCCCTAGCATCTCAAAAAATGTATGGTGTCTTGCTGTATAGCCAACATTTTCTAAATCATTGTGTTTACCACCTGCCCTTACGCATTTTTGCGAAGTGCACGCACGTTTGTAATCTCTTTTCTCATTACCTAAAAAAACATTTTTAAATTGCACCATGCCTGCATTAGTAAATAACAATGTAGGATCATCCTGCGGTACCAAAGAAGAGCTTTTTACCCTTTTGTGATCATTTCTTTCATAATACCTTAAAAACGTTTCTCTTACAATTTTTGAGTTCATAACAATTTATCCTCGTATTTATAAATTAAATTTTTTACATCATTACTATCAAAACCTCTATTAACTAAAAACGCATATATTTTTGGTTTTTTATCGCCTTTTATTTTTTGAATCTTTTTGAAAAAAACTTCTTCTATTTTATCATTTGAGAAGTCTAAACTATTTAATATATCTTCTGTAATGCCTTTGTTCTTTAAATTAAACAAAATTTTATACTTTCCATAGCCCTCATTTTGCTTTCTATTTTTATAATCAATAGCATATTCTAAATCATTTATATAATTTAGCTCTTTTAATCGGTTAATTATTGGTTCTGAATCAAAACCTTTTTTTTCGAGTTTTTCTTTTAATTCTTTAGTGGTGTATCGTTTCTTTGCTATTAGACTAAACGCGTAATCTAGCCCATCCACTTAATAAATGCCTTTAAATTTTAAAGATAAATCATTTGGATTATTTGCAAACTCTAATGCACTGTCAAGGCTAATTAACCCATTATTGTAAAGCTCCATTAACGAATAATCAAATGTACGCATACCTTGTGTGCCTAAGATCAACGCTTTTGACAAATCAGAACTTTTTTGAGGATCTAAAATTGCATCTCTTACAAAATCAGTACCTAAAAGTATCTCTGTGGCAACAACTCTGTCTTTTTCTTTTGATATGCTTTTTATTAATCTTTGTGAAATAATAGCTTGGATTACATTTGACAATTGATTCCTAACTTGCTTTTGATCTTTATAATCAAATGTTGATACAATTCTATTAACAGTTTCTACAGCATTTAATGTATGCAGTGTTGATAAAACCAAATGACCTGTTTCTGCTGCCTCAAGTGCTGTTTTTATCGTTTCTGCATCACGCATCTCTCCAACCATAATAACATCTGGATCTTCCCTTAAAGCACCCCTTAATCCCCATGCAAAATCAATACAATCAAATTCAACCTGTCTTTGAACAACTATGCTTTTTTGATCATGAAAAATATACTCTATTGGATCTTCTATTGTAATAATATTTTTTGCCTTTTGTTCGTTGATTAAATTAATCATAGAGGCAAGCGTAGTAGACTTTCCACTGCCAGTTACGCCAGTTATTAAAACTAAACCTCTAGGTTTTAGCGCAATTTCTTTAACCACATACGGTAAACCCAATTCTTCAAGTGTAGGAATTTTGTAGGGTAAAAATCTAAATACACAAGCATAAACACCACGTTGGAAAAACACATTAACTCTAAATCTACCAACACCTTCTACGCCAAATCCTATATCAATTTGCCTGTTTTTAATAAGCTTGTCCATTTGGTAGCTTGTTAACTCAAGTGAATCTAAAATAGCTTCAAAATCACTCGCCGAAATCGCATTAAAATTGCTTTCTTGAATATCACCAGCTATCCTATATTTCGGTTTGGTGCCTACCTTTAAGTGTATATCCGATGCTTTGTGTTCTATAGCATCTTTCAAAATTTCTTTAATCTGTGTCATCTTCTTTTTTTTGCGTATGGCAATTCAATTTAGATTTGATTTCATTAATGAGTGTTTTTAGTAACTCAGGATTATCTTTTAAAAAATCCCTTGCATTATCCCTGCCTTGACCTAAGCGTTGATTCTGGTAGGCAAACCAAGATCCGCTTTTTTCTATAATATCATGGCTTACTGCTAAATCAAGTGCATCACCTATGTAATCTATACCTTTGCCGTATATTATATCTACTTCAGCTTCTTTAAATGGCGGTGCAACTTTATTTTTAACAATCTTGACTTTTGTGCGATTACCTACAATGTCTTGACCTTGTTTTATATTATTGATTTTTCTGATATCTATTCTAACGGAAGCATAAAATTTCAGTGCGTTACCACCCGTTGTGGTTTCTGGGTTGCCAAACATAACACCAATCTTGCTTCTAATTTGATTTAAAAAAATTATAGCAGTATTAGTCTTACTAATTGCACCCGTTAGCTTTCTTAGAGCCTGACTCATGAGTCTAGCTTGCAAGCCCATATGAGAATCACCCATATCTCCTTCTATTTCAGCTTGGGGCACTAAAGCTGCAACTGAGTCAAGCACAATAATATCCACAGCATTACTTCTAACAAGTGTATCTATAATCTCAAGTGCCTGCTCACCGGAATCTGGCTGACTAATAAGCAAATTATCTACATCTACACCCAAATTTTTTGCATATTCAACATCCAGTGCATGCTCTGCATCCACAAATGCTGCTATACCGCCT
>JBFWJP010000220.1:0-2882 GCA_050253135.1 Desulfurella sp.
TTTCTGCGCCCCCACCTGGCATTGTTTGAAGGCCTGCTTTTTTCAAGTCCTCAAATACTTCTTTTGGGGTCTTGTTGCTGATTCTACACATTAAATCGATCTCTGGTGGTGAGAATGCATGCACATGTATGCCAATGTTTGATAATTCTTCAACCATTTTTATATAGTAGCTGTATTCTATTTCTGGGTTTAGACCGCCTTGGATTAAAACTGTACTAAGGCCTGCCTCTTTTGCAGCGATTGCTTTTTGTTTTAACTGGTCAATAGTTAGCACATAGGAATCTTTATTGTTTTTGTTTCTGTAGAATGCGCAAAAAGAGCATTTTACAGTACAAATATTGGTGTAGTTTATATTTGTGTCTGCTATAAATGTCACAAGCTTTGTAGGATGCTTTTGAAATCTAACATTTTGCGCCATTTTCCCTAGTTCAAGTAAATCTATATCAAATAATTCAAGCGCTTCTTTTTTTGAAACTCTCATTTGTAAACCTTTAGTTCGTTGTATAAAGCATCTCTTTCAACTGGCACAAACCCTGCGTTTTTAACCATTTCAATAATTTTTTGCCTAGCCATACCGCTTGGGCTAGTTGCGCCTGCAGCATGAAAGATATTTTCTTTTTCAATTGTGCCGTCTATATCATCTGCCCCAAAATGTAAGCCTACCTGGGAGATGCTATCTTGCATCATAACCCAGTACGCTTTTATATGATCGAAATTATCCAAAATAATGCGCGATATTGCAAGCACTTTTAGTTGGAAAACGGCACTTTGTTTTTGAATTTGCTTTTCAAAAATTGTGTTTTCTGGGTGGAATAACAGCGGCACAAAGCACAAGAAGCCTTTGGTTTGCGCTTGCAAGTTTTTTAATTTAAACAAATGGTCAATAATTTCTTCTTGCGTTTCAATATGACCAAAAAGTAGCGTGGCATTGCTTTTTATACCCATACTGTGCGCAAGTGTATGAATTTGTGCCCACTCTTCAAAGCCGATTTTTTTTGGGTAGAGTTTTTTTCTTACACGCTCGCTAAATACTTCTGCGCCCCCACCTGGCATTGTTTGAAGTCCTGCAGCTTTGAGTTTTTCTAGCACTTCTTTATAGCTAAGTGAGCTTATTTTTGAGAAAAAATCGATTTCTGCAGCCGTGAAGGCTTTTATATTTGCATTTGGTGCTGCCTTTTTGACGGTTTCTAATAGTTTAATGTAATATGAAAAATCCAATTTCGGGCTTAGAGCTCCAACTATGTGGACTTCATGCAAATCTTCAATATTGCTTAATTCTTCTTCTACTTGTTCAAAAGTCATTGTATAGGCATCTTTGTCATCTTCATTTTTATAATATGCACACATTAGACATTTTGAAGAACAGATATTTGTGTAATTTATATGCTTGTTTATCGTAAAATACACTTTATTGCCACTTTTTGAAAACTTGATATTTTTAGCCATTAAGCCTAAATCTAATAGATCTGCGTTTTGGAATAACTCTAAGGCTTCTTTGTGCGATAGAGGTTCTTTTTTAACTTTTTCTGATAATACACTTTTCATTATTAACTCCCTAAATATGTTAAATGCTCAAAGAAATTTGGGTAAGAAGTGCTGGGTGATTTTGTTTCTTGGAGCTCTATGCTGTACCCTAGTGCTTTTAGTATAGAAAAACTCATTGCAATTCTGTGGTCAAAGTGGGTTTCTATATAGGCTTTTTGAAGTTTTTTGGTTGGCTCTATTTTAAAACCGTCTTCGTATTCTTCTACCTTGACACCTAATTTTTTTAGATTTTCAACAATTGATTTAATGCGGTCGCTTTCTTTTACCCTAAGTTCTTTTGCATCTTTTAAAATGCTTGGTTTTTCTGCAAACAAAGCCAATATAGACAAAATCGGTACCTCATCTATTAGTGTAGGCAAAATCTCGCCATCAATGTAAAATGGTTTTAAGTTTGGTGAGTATCGAACAATTATGTCTGCTACTTCTTCGCCACACATAGTTTTTTTATTTAATATCTCATAATTTACACCCATCTCGCTAAAAACTTTTAGTATCCCTGTTCGCGTAGGGTTAATCAAGCAATCACAAAAAACTGCTTCGCAATTGGGTTTTAATGCACACATAACCATAAAAAATGCACAAGATGAGATATCTGCTGGCACATTTATCTCAAAGCTACCATGGAGTTCTCTGTTTTTGCCAAGAGTAATTTTTAGACCTTCTATATTTAAATCCACACCAAATTGTTTTAACATTATTTCTGTGTGATTTCTTGATAGATGTGGCTCTGAAAATTCAACTTTTTCATCGCTGCAGAGACCTGCAATTAAACATGCAGATTTTACTTGAGCTGACGCAATTTTTGAGTGATATTGAATGCCGTTTAATCTGTTTTTGCCAAGTATTGCAAGCGGGGCTAGAAAATTTTTCCTTGATAAAATTGTTGCACCCATTTGCGTTAATGGCTCTATAATGCGTTTCATTGGTCTATTCTTTAGTGAGTCATCACCGGTTAAAATACTTAGAAAATTTTGCCCAGCACACACAGCGCTAATTAATCTTATGCCTGTTCCAGAGTTACCCAAATCAATTATATCAAAGGGTTCTTTTAAGTATTTACCACTGCCTTTAATTGATACTATGCTATTATCTATGCTTATCTCAACGCCAAGTTTTTTAAATGCTTCAAGTGTATTTAATGTATCTTGTGCAAAAAGATAATTTCTAACCGTAATAGTACCGTAGGATATGCTTGATAAAATAGCGCTTCTGTGCGATATAGATTTATCTGAGGCACATCTTAGAGTCTTTACTTTATCCATACATCCGCCTTGTATACCACTAAGGTATTTGTTTTTTTATTGTAAACAAATCCATTTGATTTTTTTATGTCAATT
>JBFWJP010000221.1:0-2834 GCA_050253135.1 Desulfurella sp.
CATTTTAATGTTAGGGTATTTTCTTCACTGCTGATATTTGCTAGAGACTGAGCGTTAACTGGTGGTTTGTAAACGGCAAAATTTTCTCCAAATAACTGCATCCATTTATGATCTTGATAAAACTGAACCCTGCCTGTTAGTGTGCGCCATGGTATGAACTCATGCACATTTTGATAATTTGCGCTGTATGGTATCTCTTTTGATTCAATACCACTCCATATTGGGGATGTAACAGTTCTTCGTGGTTGAATCTGTAAATCTTGAAATCTCAAACTATAATCTATTGGAGGCCTTACACTTTCGTGCAAACTACCAGTTTTTTTAGATAGATTATCAAAGGCTTTATGAGAAACTTTAGCGTTGGTTTCTGGTGCTAACTCCAAAATTGCTTCACAGACCTGCTTTGCATCTTCAATTTTTGGTCTGTTGTCTATTTCTCCATTTAGCCCCTTTAAAAACTCGACTTCATCTTTTGTATCCCAGCTTACACCTTTTGCACCATTACCAGCTTTTTCTAGCAATGGCCCAAGCGTAATAAACTGTTTGTAAACATTTGGGTAATCTCTTTCAATAACGCTAATCGATGGAAAGTTCTTACCAGGTACAATCTCAACATTATCGACTTTCCAATCCTTTGGCTCAAACGCTTGAGCCAGTTCAGTTTTTGTATCGTGCATCAAAGGTGATAACACAAGCTCTTTTTGAACACCTAAGTAATCTTTTGCAAGCTTGGAAAACTTTTTTGAAAGCTCTTTAAAAATATCCCAATCGTTTTTGCTCTCCCACAGTGGGTCCAGCGCTTTTGAAAATGGGTGTATAAAAGGATGCATATCAGTTGTGCTTAGATCTTCCTTTTCATACCAGCTTGCAGCAGGAAGCACAATATCTGAATATATGCAGGTAGTAGACATTCTAAAATCAAGCGTCACAAGCAGATCAAGTTTACCATCAATGGGCTCTCTCCAAACAATTTCTTTTGGTTTTTCTGATTCGTCTATTTCTTTTGCCAAAACACCGGATTTTGCACCCAGTAAGTGCTTTAAAAAGTACTCGTGACCTTTTGAGCTTGCACCAAGCAAATTTGATCGCCACACAAACATATTGCGCACAAAGTTAATTGGGTTATCTGGATCTTCAAAAGCAAATCTTATCTTAGATTCTTTTAAGTTGTTTATTAGATACTCTTTGGGATCAATATTTTGGTTTTGCGCTTCTTTTACTATTTCTATTGGGTTTTTATCCAAATAAGGGCAAGCGGGCAACCATCCCATTCTAGCTGCTTTTACATTAAAATCAGCCGGCGTGTAGTCTTTATATGTATTTTCTGCCAAAGGTGACAATAGATCACCAATTTTTACATCTTCGTATCTAAATTGGTCTGTATGAAAGTAATAAAACGAAGTAGAGTTCATTTGTTTAGGTGGTCTATACCAATCAAGCGCAAATGCAATGGCACTCCAACCTGCAAGCGGTCTTACCTTTTCCTGGCCTACATAATGCGCCCAACCACCACCTGATTGGCCAATGCAGCCGCACATTGTAAGCATATTGATTACGCTTCTATAAATTGTATCCGTATAATAGTAGTGATTAACGCCAGCGCCAATTATTACCATAGATTTGCCTTTTGTTAAAAGCGCATTTTTTGCAAACTCTCTGGCAATCTTAACAACAACCTCTCTTTTTACACCGGTAATTTTTTCTTGCCAAGCTGGCGTATAGGCGCACTCGTCATCATAGCTTTTAGCGGTGTTTGGATCATTTAGGTTTCTGTCTATCCCGTAGTGAGCAGCCAATAAATCGAATACGCTTGCAACTAAATACTCATTATTGTTTTTATTAATTTTCAGTGCTGGCACTTTTCTTTTAATAATAGAATTATTTGTAAAGTCTGGAAAACCTACCTCAACAATATCACTTGCTAAATCAATAAGACTTAGCTTTGGGTCTATATCTGTATCTGTTAATGAATCTTTTGTATGCAGATTCCACTTGCCATTATCCTCGTACCTAAAACCTATACTGCCGTTTATTACCACAGGCTGTTTTGTATTTGTATCAATAACAACAGTTTTCCAATTATCTGATTCTAAGGGGTTTTCAAGTATATCTGAGGCTCTTAGAAATCTATCTGTAATAAAGTAATCACCTCTGTTTCTTAAAATAACAAGATGCGGCATATCACTGTAGCGCTTTACATAATTGCTAAAATACTCATTGGTTGAATCTATATGAAATTCTTTAAAAATGACATGTCCCATTGCGAGTGCAAGACTTGCATCTGTACCAGGCCTGGGTGCTAACCATACATCGGCAAACTTTGAAGCTTCACTAAAGTCTGGCGATATAACAACTGTTTTTGTACCTTTGTAGCGAACTTCAGTGTAAAAATGCGCATCAGGTCTTCTTGTTTGGGGCACGTTTGAACCCCACAGCATTAAGTATGTGGAATTGTACCAATCAGCTGATTCTGGTACATCCGTTTGCTCGCCAAACACCTGTGGTGATGAAGGTGGTAAATCACAGTACCAATCGTAAAAACTGCCAACCACACCACCAATTAGAGATAAATACCTAGCACCAGAAGCATAACTTACCATACTCATAGCTGGAATTGGGCTGAAACCAAAAATTCTATCTGGACCGTATTTTTTAATTGTATAGATATTTGCTGCTGCAATGATCTCAAGTGCTTCATCAAAACTAACCCTTACAAAACCACCGGCACCGCGCTTTTGCTTGTAGAGTTTACTATCACTTGATTCTACAATTGCTTGCCAAGCTTCTATTGGGTTTAGAGTTTTCCTTTTTTCCCTGTATAATCTTAATAACTC
>JBFWJP010000222.1:0-2811 GCA_050253135.1 Desulfurella sp.
TCATGGTAAAGCCATTTGCCGTAGTTTTTCTTGATTATTGGCGGTAAAAAGTTTTCGTAGTTAGGTGGACCAATATCCGTAATTCTTACTGTTCCTTTATCTACATCTGGCATAGTTTAACCCTCCTTACTCTCTTCTTCATCTGCTACTAAATATTCTTCAAATTTAATGAATGGGTTTGCCCTTGGATGTTCTACCATCTCTGGCAGCGGTTCAAGTTCGATTGCCTCAAGGAAGTTACCTACTCCTACCCTTTGAATAAGCTCTCCAACACGTTCTCTGTTTGTCCCATACTCATCCCAAAAATCCCAGATCTTTTGAATCAAGTCTTTTAAGAAAGCGTAATCCTCTTCTTTGTCCTTATTAATATCGTAAAAAGGCACCAATATAAAGCCCAATCTAGGACCCTGCACCATTGGCACTTTTGCGCCTATTCTAATTTGAGCACCCTTTTGTAAACCTGGCCTTAGAGCCTTTGGCATTGAGTTTATGCAGTGCATGCATTTAACGCAGTTTGAATCATCGATCGTTAGCTTGCCATCTGTATAATCCATACAGTGTGTTGGACACTTATCTACAACGTATTTTTTAATATCAAACTTCTTTGCATATTCTGCAACCTGGTTTTGATCAATCCTAATATTATCTTTCCATACCCCAACTATCGATAAATCCGACCTTGCACCAGAAGCTATACAGTCATTTGGGCAACCAGCACATTTGATTTTGAATTTATAGTTGAATGTAGGCCTGTGCAATTCGTTTTGGAATTCCCTTGTCAAATTGTCTGTTACATGCAGTGTGTCGTAGTTTGCCCACTCACAGCGAGCTGGCCCTACACAACAACTTGGAGTTCTTAGCGCTGAGCCACTGCCACCAAGGTCAAAACCTAACTGTGTGCACTTTTGGAATAACTCTTCTGCTTCTTCCTGTTTAAAACCAAGAATTTGGATATCGCCTGTTGAGCCATGAAAGTTAAACAAACCACCTGCGTGTTCATCACATATATCAGCAAGCTTTCTCAATACATCCGATGTGTAGAAGAAACCTTCAATCTGATTCAATCTTGCTGTATGGTATTCTTTAACACCAGGAAACTCATCTGGTTTGCTAGAAAATCTACCAACTATACCACCACCATAACCTCTAACACCTGCCATGCCACCATGTTTCCAATGAGGTACTTTATCCTCATAGGATTTTTCCAGTTGGCCAATTAGATCATCTGTTCTTGGGCTTTTTTGAGCAGCCCTCTCAAGCTCTTTAACAAAACTCGGCCATTTGCCCTCTTTTAGATCATCTAAAAGAGGCGTTTTGTGTTTTGTGCCTGCCATCTAAAACCTCCTTAAAAAGTAAAGGTATTCAAAGTACATGACCAATTCAGAAACATAATTATGTTACATACAAATTTAGATATTAGTAGATAAAAAGTCAATACAAAATATTAAGCGAAAATTAATTTTTATTTTTTCTTATTTTATACTTTTGGTACAGTAAAATCACAAATATTACTTAATAAGTAAAAATTATCATAATATAATTTTTTATTATAGAGGCTTATTTTTTCAGCAAATTATATAACAGAATTATATTATAAGTAAATTTTTAATAACTTGAAATTATATATAAGCTTTTTTATTTAAAAAATTGCAATATGTGAGGAATATATTTTTTAAAATTTGACTCATCAAATATACAAATATTTACATTATTAATAAGATAATTTGAGATTAATTTAGAGATATCTTGGCTTTGTGTTAAAATAAGCTTATCTTTTAAGCTTATTTCGCCGTATATTTCAATAAAATCACATAATTGTTCTACATTATTAAAATAAATCATATCAAAAGACGGAAGTTCTTTGTGTTTATATATACGAGTATCTAATTTAATTTTAAATACATTATTATTATTGTTGTCACTTAAGACTTTTGGCAAATCTATAAAGCAATCATGACCATAAATATAGCATATGCTTGTTATATTTTCATCAATATCTTTGATGCATTGTAAACCATAATGTCCGAAAAATTTAAAAACATCATTACTATAAGTTACAAGCCTAGGAAGTGCTCTAATATCTATTTTATTTTCAAATAAAGATTCAATGATAGCTTTAGCTACGTTTATATTAGAAACTGCAATAGTTTGAAAACTTATTATTTTTTCGAGCACCTCTTTACTGATATTGTATTTAATGTTTATATCATAAGTAAATATATTTGCTCCCACATCTTTAAACTGAAAATACAATTCATCATCAACTGGACTTAGAAATAAAACTTTTTTATCTTGGAGTAACCCACTTTTTGTATAATAAAAATTAGATATTTCTCCTATAATAAAAATACCTGGAGGATTATCAAAAAATAGCTGATCTTTTAAATCGTCGATCTTGCTTGTTATATTAGATAGCGTACCTCTTACTTCAAACTCCCTGTCTGTCCCGATACTAAAAATCAATGCCACTTTTGTGTCAGCCGGATAACCTTCTTTGATTAACAAACTACTTATTTTGTGCACAACTTTTACACCCATAAAAAATATCAATGGTAAGTTAGAAAGTTCATTTTTGCTAAATTCAGCAATTGCTCCTTTGTGTTTAACGGCAGATAAAACGCAAAAACCCCTATTAATTTCCCTGCGCGTTAATATTATGCCGCTTTTTACGGCTAAAGCATTTATAGTGCTTATGCCTGGTATGATACTAAAATTTATTTTTAGGTCTTCTAGTAATTTAATCTCTTCTGCAAGTCTACCAAAAATCGATGGATCGCCTCCTTTTAGTCTCCCCACCCTAAAACCCATCCT
>JBFWJP010000223.1:0-2800 GCA_050253135.1 Desulfurella sp.
GGTCCCACACGATGTAAAAAAAATCTCTTCAGGGTTACAATCTAAAAGTTTTGCTACATTTTCTCTTGCCTTCTCAACCGCATCTCTTGAGTTTTTTCCCAACTTATATATACTAGATGGGTTTCCAAACTCTTTACTGAAATAAGGAAGCATCGCTTCTACGACCCTTTCATCGCAGGGTGTTGTTGCATTATAGTCCATGTATATCATCTTTCACTCCTTTCTTTGTTATATCTTTTTGTAAAATCAAAAATTTCTAATTTTTTATTCCTCATTTACGCTTGCTCCTCTATACCTGTCTTATAAATACCCATAGGTGTTTTATAACATAGAATTGCATGAGATTTTTTTTAATTGTAAAAGCAACATATGCTTCTATACCATACCTAGCCTCCTTAATTATAAAGTGGCTTATTGGATAAATATCTTTATATTTTAAAGTTCTCCAAAATTCTTCCATTTATTTCATGTTATGTTATGCAAAGTTTTCGACTTTAATTTCATAAAGATCTTTGTATTTTTTCTTTTTACTGAAACAATTCTGTTGATAAATACCTTTCTCCTGTATCAGGCAGTATCGCAACAATAAGTTTATTCTTATTTTCCATTCTCTTGCCAACCTGTATAGCTGCCCATGTTGCTGCTCCAGATGAAATGCCTACAAGTATTCCTTCTTCTTTAGCCAATCTCCTTGATGTCTCAATAGCATCTTCATTGCTTACTTGAATTACATCATCTAATAGATTTATTTTTAAAACATCCGGTACAAATCCTGCTCCAATGCCCTGTATCTTATGCGGACCTGGTTTTCCACCTGAAATAACAGGAGAATCTTTTGGCTCAACAGCTATAGCTTTAAAATCCGGCTTTCTTTTTTTAATTACTTCAGAGATTCCTGTAATAGTTCCACCGGTTCCTACACCAGCAATTAATATATCTACTTTACCATCCGTATCTTTCCAGATTTCTTCAGCGGTAGTTTTTTGATGAATCATAGGATTAGCGGGGTTTTTAAATTGCTGAAGCATAAGAATGTTTGAATTACCATATGCAATTTCTTCGGCTTTCTTAACTGCTCCTTTCATTCCTTCGCTTCCAGGGGTCAATATTATTTCAGCGCCAAATGCTTGAAGTAATTTTCTTCGTTCTATACTCATTGTTTCTGGCATAGTTAAAATTAATTTGTATCCTTTTGCTGCACATACAAACGCAAGAGCTATTCCCGTATTACCGCTGGTTGGCTCTACTATAACAGTATCTTTATTAATCATCCCTTTTCTTTCTGCGTCTTCTATCATTGAAATACCTATCCTATCCTTAACACTGGATAAAGGATTGAAGGATTCAACCTTTACTACTATATCTGCCACCACTCCTTTGGTTATTCTATTTAGTTTAATTAAAGGAGTATTACCAATTGTTTTAGTAATATCTTCATATATTCTCATTTTAATCTCCCTAAATTAAATTTGTACATCTATGATTTTCTTTTGCATAAAACAAATAACAAAATATAATAAAATTTTATCTTTATTATCGTGGTCTAAAATATCTCTAAAGCAATTGAATAATATTTTACCTTCTCGATAAGTAAGAAAGTCAAACATATTAGAGTTTTTTAAGGTATAAAAAAGTCCAGTTGCCTGCATTAACTACTCCACATTAGAGATTTTAAAAATACAACCAATTAGTTAGTATATAAATAACCTATTATAAATAATATATTAATTTTAACATTAAGTCAAGTTATTATTCCAACTGCAGTATTTATAGATATAAAAATATGATATAGTTTTCTTCAATCCTCTATGAGTGGTTTATACTCTTACGGCATATGTATTGGGATAAAAAAATATTACATTATTGCTTGTAATAAAACCACAGAACATAACTATCATTTTTTGGTAATTTCTTTTATGGGAGTGTTGAATAAAAATTCAGTTAAATATAAGGCAACATAATTGACATTACTCAAACGGGTGTTATATTGATAAATATATTAAAATATTAACATGGAGGCTTTTATGCTCAATAAAGTTTCAATAATAGAAGCAATTTTTGAAACAAGTGAAGATGGTATTTTATTTTGCGATACAAATGGCATAATTAAGTTATGGAATAGAGGGTGTGAGCGTATCTTTGGCTACACAGAAAACGAAGCAGTAGGTAAATCACTTGATATCATAGTACCACAAAATATGAGACAAAAACATTGGGATGGCTTCCATAGAGCGCTAAGCTTAAAACATACAAAATATGCGAAAAAATCACTTTCAGTTGTGGCTCTCCATAAAAATGGCATAAGCGTGCCAATTGATTTTAGAATGAATATTTTGGAAAAAGATGAAAAAACAATAGGTATTTTTGCAATTATCAGGGATGCAATAGAAACTACAACACCATTTTTTTCTTAATTTGAAACCAAATTTTAATTAAGACTTTGTAGAATAAGTTTCGCATATCTGCATCATGTATCTATTAAAGGTTTTAATATGCTCTATGCAGTAAGTAAAATGGATAAAAATACGCGGTTATTCAAACCTTTGACACAGGTTTAAATCATGCACCAATACTTTTATTGATTGATTATTTGATTATTTGAGTTATACTTTTAATATAGGTTTTTGAAAGAGGTGTATAACTATGAAACAGTTTAAAAACATTTTCATTTATGAAACGCTGAGAGAAATTGTAGAGCCTTCTCATACATGTTTGGTGGTATGGGATGTGCAAAACGCTCTTGTTGCAAGCATTTTTAATAAAGAAACATTTATTGGTACGCTAAGCAATTTTATAGAGC
>JBFWJP010000224.1:0-2796 GCA_050253135.1 Desulfurella sp.
AGTAAATAACCAGGTAAAACTTTTTCAAAGTATTCTATATTTAGCGTGTATGTAGGCTTCTTACCGATTGTACTCATAAAAAAGTTTGAAATCTCAAAAACGCTTACGATGCCTTTAAAATTGTTTTCTTCATCAACAACAGGTAATACCCTGATGTTTTTATTTTTAATATTATCCATTATCTCAAAAAGCGGTGTATTTTCATGAACGCTTATAACGTTTTTTGTCATTACATCCTGAACTTTTGGGTATATATCCTTTAAAAGTAAAGGTGGTTCTAAATTTAGGTGCTTAAATACAAATGATGTTTGTTTGTTAAGGTTGCCACACCTTGCACTAATATAGTTATTTTGATTATCAATTTTGTTTTTTAAGTATGCATAAGCGAAAGCTGCACATACACTATCTGTGTCTGGATTTTTGTGACCTATAACAAAAATATCGCTCAAACTTAACCCCCTCTTACAATGTGTTCTAATAGATTATTTAGTATCCTTGCTGTAGCCCCCCAAATAATTTCAGAGTTGTATTCTATCAAATATGTGTTAAAAATTCTACCTTTATATTCAAATTGTTCGAGTTTTAATGGGTATTTTTTTATTAAAAATTCTAAAGGTACACTAAATACATACTGAACTTCATTTTTATTTATATAGAAGTTGTTGCTTTTTAAAATTCCTATAAAAGGATAAACGATATAGTGTGAGCTTAGTGTCTGCGTTGGCTCCAATCTACCAATAATTTCAATTTGTTCATGTTTTATGCCTATTTCTTCAAACGTTTCCCTTATTGCAGTGAATTTTATGTCTATATCTTGGGGTTCTTTTTTGCCTCCTGGGAATGCAACCTGTGCAGAGTGTATGGAACCATCACATACGCGTTTTATAAAATATATCTCCCAATCATTTTGTTTGTAAAATGGTACCAATACACTTGATTCTACGCCGCTTAATGTGACATTTTTTACTTTTATGTTTCTTAATATACTTAAATCAAACATCTATGTAGAGTGATTTTAGAGCATCCTCTAAGTAATTGTACTGGAATTTAAAACCAGTCGATAAAATTTTGCTAATATCTACACGGCTGCCTTCCAACAGGATATTTGCCATTTCACCATATAGAGTTTTTAAAACAAAAGATGGCACATTAAATGGCCAAAATGGTTTGTGAAAAACTTTTGCTAAGGTTTGCATAAATTCTTTGTTTGTTTTTTGATCCATGCTCGCGCAATTGTATGCACCGCTTAAGTTCTTATCCTCAATAGCTTTTACATAAATATTTACCAAATCATCTATGTGTATCCATGTTACATATTGTTTTCCGCTTCCAAGTGCGCTTGCAACGCCAAGTTTTATTGGTTTTATTATTTTTGCTAGTGCTCCACCATCTTTGTCTAAAACCATTGCAGTTCTTAGTTTAACTACCCTCGTGTTTAATGACTCAAATTGGTCGATAACAGCTTCCCAGTTTTTGCAAACACTACCTAAAAAATCATTACCATATGCGTCTGTTTCTTTAAAGATACGATTAGTTGTTATAGCACCATAACAGCCCACAGCAGAAGCGCTAACTACGCATTTGAAGTCTTTGTTTATATCTTTTGCCTTTTTAAACAATAAATTTGCAGAATTAACTCTACTTTTTAAAATAAGCTCTTTTTGCTTATCAGTCCAAGATTTCTCACCTATATTAGCACCTGCTAAATGTACAATACAATCGGCTTCTTCTATAGCTTTTAAATCTATCTGATTGCGCTCAATATCCCAAGTGTACACTTTGTAATTAGAATTTTCTTTTTTTCTGCTAAGTATTGCAACATTGTGGCCATTTTCTGCAAGTTTTTGAGATAGTTTTTTGCCTACAAGACCACTACCACCTGTAATTAATATGTTCATAAACACTCTCTACTTTGTCAAAATAGGCGCTTCTTTTTCAACTTCAAAATACACAAGAGCCTTTTCTTTTGCTAAAACTTCTGGGTCATCGTACTTGTGCCTTAGCATTTCGTTTATTTTTGATTGGTCTTTTTCTTCTTTTATTTTTTTTAGGTACAGTCTTTTGCCTTGATAACCTTCTTGTAAAAACATATATGCAGCTTTTGGGTTTGATTGAAGGTTGTTGTAGCTAAGCTTATTTAGCATAATGAAAGCAATTGTTTTTTCATCAATAACAAATGGCTTTGCATAAAGCGCTAAATCAACATTTCCAGACGAATCGGCCGTTGCAAGTATCCCAGTACCTTTAGCATTTTCAAAGAATTCTTTCAAACTCATAGTTACCTCCATTTTGGTTATAATTTACAATATTAATTTGATTAGTCAAGTGCTTTTAATTTTGTTTATTTTCTTTACAAATCTAATTTGCCAGATGTAATAAATTAATGGGATCACAATTAGTGTTAATGCGGTTGATATAAATGTACCAAATACAAGTGATATAGCAAGTCCTCCAAATACAGGATCTGTAATCATTATTGCGGAGCCAAAAACGATTGCTAGTGCCGTAAGCAATATAGGTCTAAACCTAACAGCGCCTGCTTCAATAAGTGAATCTTCTAGCGAATTACCTTTTGCCATGTAATCTAGCATAAAATCAATTAATAGCAGTGAGTTTCTCACAACAATACCAGCTAAAGCAATTACACCTATCATAGATGTTGCAGTAAAAGATTGATTAAGTAACCAGTGACCCCAAAAAACACCAATTAGTGTTAAAGGTATTGGTATCATAATGATAAATGGCATCATAAACGATTTATAATACGCAACTAAAATCAAGTAAATGAATAATAAT
>JBFWJP010000225.1:0-2791 GCA_050253135.1 Desulfurella sp.
CCTAAACCACACGGTTCGTATTTTGAGGGCATCACAAAAAAGTCGCTTGAAGCGTAGATTTTGTGTGCTAAAGGTTCATCAAACTTTAAGTTTAGTGACACTTTATTTTTATAGTTATTGGAAACTTCTGTTAGTGTATCCTCTATATCTTTTTCTCCGTTACCTAAAATAATAAATTGCGCGTCTGTATGTGATTCTAATAGTTCTTTGATGCTTTTTGAAAAAATATCCATACCTTTTTGTGCAGCAAGCCTAGATACTACCCCAAATACTGGTACATCTTTAGTTGGTAAGTTAAGAAGTTTTTGAAGGGCAGTTTTATTTTTTATTTTGTGTTTTGGATCGTTAAAATTGTAATCTATAAATTTATCCGTTTTGGGATCCCAAACATCTACATCTATACCATTTACAATGCCGCTTAACTTGTATGAGAATTTTCTCAACAGCCCATCTAACCCAAAACCATACTCTGGAGTTTGGATTTCTTGGGCATAGGTTTTGCTTACTGTGGTAACTGCATCTGCAAAAACAATGCCACCTTTTAGGAAATTAAGCTTATCATAGTACTCAAGCCCATCGATTGTAAATAGATCCCAAGGAAGGTCTAAGTTATTCATATAATATTTATCGAATACACCTTGATAGCCCAAGTTGTGTATTGTAAAAACGGTTTTTGTGTTTGGAAATGACTCTTTGTAAAACAGTTTTAAGTAAACATTTACCAATGCAGATTGCCAGTCGTTTGAGTGTAAAACATCTGGATTAATACCAAGTGTCTTTAGGCTATCCAATATTGCTTTTGAGAAAAAACCAAACCTTAGCGCATTATCCTCGTAATCGTGCGCACCAATACCGTATAAATGGTCTCTGTTAAAATACTCTTCGTTTTCTACAAAATAAAAATCACAGGCATCTATGGTTGTTTTGTAAATATTTGTGTTGATAGTTCTACTATCAAAATCAATGTCCACATTGTTTGCAAGTGTCAAATGAGTTTTGTCAATGGATTTATAAAGAGGACTAAATACACTGACTTTTAGGCCGTTTTGAACTAAAGCTTTCGGTAGAGCTCCCGCAACATCTGCTAACCCTCCTGTTTTAGAAAAAGGAAAAACTTCGCTTGAAACTAAAACCACATTCATTATTTCCTCCTAGAGAGTAATTTCTCTTAGATATTTAGCTGCATCTTCTGGTGGTGTTGGGTTAATGTAAAATCCACTGCCCCACTCAAAACCAGCTATTTTTGTTAGCCTGGGCGTGATGTCTAAGTGCCAGTGAAAGTAATCGTCATGGTCAAAAATAAATGCACCATTAATTAAGACAAAATTATAAGGTGGGTTATCTAGAGCAATTTTTAACCTTTTAAGCGTGTTTTGTAGAATATAGGTAAAATCATACAAAACTTCCGTGTCTTCAAACTCAAAATGCGCGTTGTGTTTTTTAGGAATTATGGACATTTCAAATGGCGATCGTGATGCAAATGGTGTGATGGAAATAAAATGTTTTGTTTCTTCAATTAAGCGCACCTTGTCATTCAACTCTTGTCTTATAATATCGCAAAACGGACATCTGTCTTTGTATGAAAAGTAGGTTTTTGCCACTCCAAACAATTCAAGTGGTCTTTTTGGTATAATAGGGAGGGCAATAAGCTGGGAGTGGGAGTGTTCTAGGCTAGCCCCAGCTACAGCACCGTAATTTTTAAACACAAGTACATATTTCATGCGTTTATCTTTTTTTAAGTCTTCTATTCGTGCTTTGTAAGCAGAAATTACATCTTTCATTCTATCAAGCGGCATAGCATCGAGCGTTTCTGCGTGATTTGGTGTTTCAATGATAACTTCGTGTGCACCAATACCGTTCATAGCATCGTACATCCCAACGGCATGTTTATCTAAATCACCCTCAATACCTAATGCAGGAAACTTATTGGGTACAACACGCAGTGTCCAATTTGGATCATTTGGTTGGCTTCCTGGCGCTCTAACTGCATAAATTTCTGGAGGCACGTATTTTTCGTTCCCTGGATCAAATGGGCAAAAACCACCCGTTATTTTTATTTGTTCTTCTTGTTTAAAATCGTGTGGTCTCTTACCACGTTCTGTTGATATTATAACCCATCTTTCAATAATTGGGTCTTTTCTTAGCTCACTCATAATTTTACCTCACTATTTGCGTGCCTATGCCCGCGTCTGTAAATATTTCTTCAAGTAGGGCATGTTGTTTTTTACCATTTATAATATGTACCTTTTTTACACCATTTTCTATGGCTTCTTTGGCAGATAGTACTTTTGGTATCATACCACCTGTTAGTACAATATCTATCATTTTATCAATATCTTTTATCTTTATTTCGCTAATTAGTTTGCCGTCATTGTCTAATACTCCATCAACATCAGATATATATATAAGCTTTTCTGCTTTAATAGCTTGAGCTATACTTGAGGCTACTGTGTCTGCGTTAATGTTATACCTGCTACCGTTATCATCAAAACCAATTGGCGATACCACAGGAATGTAGCCACTTTTAGAAAGATTGATTAATATTTCTGGATTTGTTTCTTCTACATCTCCAACAAGGCCCAAATCCACATCTTCAAGTAGTAATTTTTTTGCTTTTATTATATTTGCGTCGACACCACTTAAACCTACGGCTTTTCCCCCAAAACGGTTTATGTTCAATACAATTTCTTTATTTACTTTGCCAGCTAAAACCATTACAACGACTTCCATAGTTTTTTCGTCGGTAATGCGCAAACCTTTGTGAAATTTTGTTGTTATGTCAAGTTTTTTT
>JBFWJP010000226.1:0-2789 GCA_050253135.1 Desulfurella sp.
TGGCATTGAAACGCTTGCTTTGCAAATGGACGTAAGCGATATAGAAAGCGTAAAAAATGGTGTACGCAAAGCAAAAGAAACATTTGGACGCATAGATATTGTGGTTAATGCTGCTGGCATATCTGGTGTGCAAAAGCCTGTAGTTGAACTCACTGAACCTGAGTTTGATGAAGTTTTCAATGTTGATTTCAAAGGTACATTTTTTGTGTGCAAAGAAACAGCAAAATTAATGATAACCCAAAATACAGGTAAAATTATAAACATCGCTTCCATTTTAGGCAAAATTGCAACACCATACATGATGGGGTACTGTGTAAGTAAAGCAGCTGTTATTCACTTTAGTAAAGTTTTGGCCCTAGAGCTTATAAAATACAACATACAGGTAAATGTAATATGCCCTGGGTATTTTTTAACAGATATCAATAAAGCATTTTTTGAAACTCAAAGAGGAAAGCAGTACATAAATGAGCGCATACCTATAAAGCGTTTAGGTAGTATTGAAGAACTTGAAAGTACATTTCTTTACTTAGCATCAGCCCCTGCTTTTTTAACAGGCGCAGAAATTGTAGTAGATGGCGCCCAAACGCTCATATAACAAAAGGAGGTTAACTAATGCTTAGGACTAAAGAACAGTACTTTGAAAAATTATTTTCTATGAAACCCAATATCTATATAGGTGGGAAAAAAGTTTCAAGGGATGATCCAAGGCTAAGACCTGGGCTTAATGTACTTGGTGTAACATTTGATTTAGCTCAAGATGAAAAGTGGAAAAATGTAGCTACCGCACACTCAACTCTAATAAATGAAGAAGTAAACAGATGGGCTCATTTACCCCAAAACCCCTACGATTTGATGCAAAAACAAAAACTCATAAGGCTTGCTGCAAGACGCGTAGGTGGGTGTATTCAGCGCTGTATGGGCCATGATGCTATAAACGCTTTGGCTATATGTACAAAAGAAATAGATGAAGCCAAAGGGACAAACTACCATGAAAGATTTATGAATTACTTAAAATACTATCAAAAAAATGATCTTGTAGGTTGCTGTGCCCAAACCGATTCTAAAGGAGATAGGTTAAAAAGACCCAGTGAACAGTTAAATCCCGACCACTACGTTCACATTGTGGAAGAAAGAGACGACGGAATCATTGTAAGTGGCTTTAAAATGTCTATAACTCAGGCTGCATATGCAGACGAAATACTAGTTATACCAACAAGAGCACTCAAAGCAGATGATAAGGCTTTTGCTGTGGCATTTGCACTGCCTGCCGATTGGGATAATATGTATTTAATTACAAGGCCTGTATGGCTCAGAGACAAAGACGACAAAAATGCCCCACCTTTTTCCAAATACGGTGTATCAGATTCTGTAATAGTTTTTGACAACACGTTTGTGCCAAAAGAAAGGGTATTTATGTGCGGTGAGTGGGAGTTTGGTAGAAGGCTTGCGCTTCTTTTTGCGGATTCTCACAGACACAGCTACTCTGGGTGTAAACCTGCTGTATCAGATATACTATGCGGTGCAGTATCTTTGGCTGCGCAGGCCAATGGTATAGAAAAAGTTCCGCATGTAAAAGAAAAGCTAACAGAGTATGCTGGAGCAGCTGAGCTTGCCTATGCAGCAGGCATAGCAGCTGCTGTATTTGGTGAAAAAACAAAATCCGGTGTATTTTTTCCTAACCCCATTTATGCAAATGTAGGCAGAAGACTAACCGGTGAGCTCATTTACCACGAGTATAATATTTTAACAGAAATAGCAGGTGGCATAAGCGTTACTTTACCGTTTAAAGAAGATTTCTTTGCTTTAGAAACAAAAGAGTACTTAGAGAAGTTCATCGTAAGAAACCCCAATTTTACGGCAGATTATTCGCTGAAGCTGTGGAAGTTTATAGAAGACGTTGGTGCATCCCCAATGACTGCATGGTATGAAATAGCAGGGGTCCACGGTGGAGGTTCACCTATTATGGAAACCATAGCGCTAAGCATAGAGTTTGATTTTGAAACCAGAAAAAGCCTAGCGCGCTATCTTGCAGGTATAGATGAAGACTACGATGAGTCAAAAGAACTCAATTTAGAACCAAACGATATTAAATAGGAGGTCTTATGGAAAGCATAGGAGAGTTATTGGGATTTCACCATCCAGACGAAATGAGAGAATTTTTTAGAAAAAAATCAAAAAAGATGACAAATAAGCTAATGGATTTAAAAGAGGCCGTTGCCCTTGTAAACGAAGGCGACTATATTTCAATTGGTGGCTTTGGTACCGTAAGAATACCAACTGCCTTCATACATGAACTACTACGTGCAAAAAAGAAGAACCTCCAAGCTGCTTGTTTTACATCAAACGTTGATACAGACTTACTGGCAGCAGGCAAAACATTTACCAAAGCTGATGCGTCTTACCTTATAAATTTTGAAGCACTTGGAACACCAAAAGTTTTAAAAAAATACTTTGAAAGCGGCGCTATTGAGCTAACTGAGTGGTCAAATGGCACAATGGGATGGCGCTATAAAGCAGCGGCTATGGGCTTATCTTATTTACCTGTAAGGTCTATGCTGGGCACAGATACGCAAAAGTACTCTGCAGCAAAAGAAGTAACGTGCCCATTTACAGGTATGAAATATTTGGCTGTTCCTGCACTGTATCCTGATGTAGCAGTTATCCATGTCCATGCAGCAGACATATACGGCAACAGCTACATAAAAGGCGTACTTGTAGCTGATGTAGATATTGCAAAAGCTTCCAAAAAGGTAATTATCACAACTGAAAAAATTGTACCCACTGAGTTT
>JBFWJP010000227.1:0-2784 GCA_050253135.1 Desulfurella sp.
TTGTTTTCGTAGATTACATTTTTTTCGCCACATATTTGTTTTAATGCATTTGCCACAGCTGGTGTAACTTTGTTGTATTTTGTCATGCTATAGCCCCCTTCTTTTTGATCATTCGATGCAAACATTGTACTATTATATCACTTTTGTCAAGTTAACTTACTGCATTATGTACAAGCTCAAAAACTTCAAAAACAAATCTATAAAGGGCGAAAAATTAAAATCATTGCTGACAATAAATTTTTAAATTGGTGTTTGTATATACTAAAAATATTATGTTATAATATAAATGTGGATAATAAAGTAAACTTAAAATACAATTTTGATGATAAACCACCATTGCATATAATTTTTCTTCAAGGTTTGCAATGGTTAGTCTTGATACTTCCACCATTAGTTATCATAGCAAGCACCATTTCAAAGTTAGACAATTTTTCATACTCGCAAGAAGTAAACTTTCTTGCAAAAATATTTTTAATCTCAGGAATTTTTCAAATACTTCAACTAAAATTCGGCCACAGATTGCCGCTTTTAGTTGGACCATCCACAGCTTTAATGCTTGGCTTTATTTTAAATCCTAATGCTTCATTGGAAGAGATTTCGTTTGCCTCAGTTATAGGAGGTATATTCATATTAATCCTTGCAAAAAGCAATATAATAAAGAAATTTTCAATACTTCAGTCAAAAGGCGTTACAGTAAGCGTACTTTTATTAATAGGCATTTCACTAATTCCAATATCTATAAGCCTAGCTTTTTCATCCGTACCGTTTAATTCTACCGAATATAATTTTTATTCTGATCTTATCGGTAATTACAATTTTCTTTTCTAAACAAAACTTTCCCTTATCAAAATTTTCAATCTTTTTCTTTATGAGCATATTTTCAATAATTTTCTTGATATTTATAAAACCTATACACCCAGAACCTGTTTTAAATGCTAATTTATTTTCAGTCCAAATGCCAAAATTTGATCCTATAATAACAATATCGTTTCTGTTTTGCTATCTTGGAGTGGTAATAAATGAAATAGGTTCCACTCAATCTATTTTTGGCGTGCTAAATATCACTCCATCACTTGAAAAAACAAATAAAGGCATCTTATTTGACGCTATATCTGGAATATTTTCTGGAATTTTTGGTTCGGTTGGAACTGTTAGCTATTCGTTAACCCCTCCCATGATAGTAATGACACAAAACGCATCAAAATATTCGTTTTACTTGGTTGGGTTAATATTTATACTTGCCTCACTATATCCTAAATTAGTCGAAATTTTTGTTCATATACCTACCCAGGTAATTGCAGCTTCTCTTTTAGTAGTGGGATATATCCAGATAGAAGCAGCGATAAAGCTTTCAAAGACAGAAGAGGGTTACCACAGTCTTTACATAGGGATAATTTCTTTTTTAGGGTACCTAATTATTCCATATATATTCGGAAAAATATTAATTGTTCTACCAGAGCTAAATATATTTTCTGGTCTTTTTTTAAATGGTTTTAGTTCAGGACTATTGACAGGTATTATTGCAGAAACTATATATGAAATTTTTATTAAAATATCAGAATAGTATGGTTGAATAGTATGATTTTTTATTTTAAAAAAAATTTTGTTTATGATAAAGTTGTAGCCTGAGAAAAGTTTTTTCTTCCTTTTACTGGTAAATAATAATTGTAAGGTATCCCAATCACTATATAATTTTTAAAACTTTTATGCCTTCCAAAAATTCTGTTAATCATATATTAGTTGTGTTTTTAAAGACGCACTTTACAGTACTGCAATTATAGCTTAATAAACTTTCACTTTCTATAATTTTATATTTCTTATTTTTCTCTTACTTTCTTTTATATAGCCCTATCAGTTTTGCACTAGCAAGTATATGCCCGCTCATAGCATTTTCAACTTCTTGTTTTGTTGCTCCTTTGTTAAGATTTAGCATAATATCTAGAGCATAGACCTTAAAAAAATACCTGTGAGTTCCAAAAGGAGGGCACGGACCTCCGTAATTTACTTTTCTAAAGTCATTCCATCCCTGCACACCTGGAATTGAATTTTCTTTAATTTCAAGTTTCTTACCGTTACAGGGTATATTGAAAACAACCCAATGAGTCCATGTGCCGCCTGGAGCATCTGGATCATCCACAATTAGCACAAGCGATTTTGTTTTTTCAGGAATATCTTCAACAATAAGTGGTGGATTTATATCCACGCCATCGCAAGTGTACTTTGAAGGAATTATTGTATTGTCTTGAAATGCAGAACTTGTAACTTTCATAATACCTCCTATATTTGTCTTTGTAGCATAAGCATATGTATAAACAAAAAAACAAAAAAATAACATAACCTCTGCCAAAATAAGGCATAAGCTGTAGCCATTTGTTGCGTTAAAAATTTTTAATTTCTTATTTTTCATTTACATTACCCCCTTATGTCTTATAAATATTCATAAGTATTTTGATATATTATAGGGATTTTATCTCAAAAAATAAATACAATAAATACATAAAAACGATTTTTAACATTCTTTTTGTAGTTTTGATATAAATAATTTTTAATTACATTTTTTGCTTGACAAAGTTAGTTTTGCAGTATATAAAGCTTAAAATAACGATATAAAAAAGGTATTAATGCGCATAAGACTAGAATTTGTGTCAAGCAAAGATATTATTGTACGGTCGGGGTATAATTCTTTATTGCAAGGATTAATATATGAATTATTAAATTCTATTGATGCAGAAAAACTTCACAATGAAGGTTTCACGTTTGAAAAAAGACAGTTTAGGTTATTTA
>JBFWJP010000228.1:0-2776 GCA_050253135.1 Desulfurella sp.
AATAAAACTGATATTTTCCAACAAGTTTTTAATTGTATCAATATTTCTTTGTTCTTTAAAAAAAGCTACTGCACTTTTAGCTATTTCTGGCCCAATGCCGTCTATTTGCATTAACTTTTCCTCATCATTAAGCTCAATTAGCTCTTCTAAGCTAAATTTACTTGCAAGTTTATTAGCAACAAATTCACCTACATGTTTTATGCCAAGCGCGTATAAAAACTTAGCAAAAGTTGTTCTTTTGCTTTTTTCTATATTATCCAATATCTTATTTGCAAGCTTTTCGCCCATTCTATCAAGTTGCAGTAGTTTATTTTTGTCTAACTTGTAAATATCGCTTACACTTTGAACAATTTTTTTATCCACAAGCTGTTGGATAATTTTATCTCCCAATCCTTCTATATTTAAGGCACTTTTTTGTACAAAGTGTTTAATTGATTCAACAATACGTGCCCTACAATCAATATTTTGACAAATCAAATATGCTCCTTCTTCTTGCAATAGCGAACCACAAACAGGACAATTGGTAGGTTTTATAACCTGTTTTTCTTTGCCTGTTCTTTTTTCTTTTATGCTTGATACTACTTCTGGTATCACATCTCCTGCTCTTTGAACAAACACATAATCACCTATTCTTATGTCCTTTTTGAATAATTCATCAAAAGTATGCAGACTTGCTCTGGATATTGTAACGCCCCCAATCTTAACAGGTTTTAGGATCGCAACGGGTGTTACAATGCCTGTTCTGCCAACATTAAAAATAATATCTTCTACAATAGTAGAAGACTGCATTGGGGGAAATTTGAAGGCAATAGCCCATTTGGGATACTTGCTTGTGTAGCCCAATTTTTCTTGTAGAGTAAAATCGTCCACTTTAAATACCATTCCATCAATCTCGTATGGTAAATCTTCCCTTGCTTTTAAAAATGTCTGACGATATGCAATAGCTTCTTTGATATTTTTGCAATACCTATTTAACTCACTTGTAGGTAGCCCAAGTTCTTTTAATATCTGAAGGCTTTGTGTTTGAGTTTTTGGTTTAGTGTAATCTTCAATGCCTCTTATATAGTAAACAAAAACTTTTAGGTTTCTTTTGGCTGTCTCTTTAGGATCTAGTTGTTTTAGTGAACCAGCTGCAGCATTTCGTGGGTTTGCAAAAAGGGGCAGTCCCATTTCTTCTCTATATTCATTTATTTTTTTAAATTCTTCTTTTGTAAGTATCACTTCACCCTGCACATCTAATAAACTTGGTGGATTTTTAACAATCAAAACAAGCGGTAAGTTTTTTATCGTTTTTATGTTTTTTGTAATATTTTCGCCTATAATGCCATCGCCTCTTGTAGAAGCAACTTTAAGCTTGCCATATTCATAAACAATATTAACCGATACGCCATCAAACTTTGGCTCTACACTATATGCAATATCACCATCAATATCTAAATTGCGTTTTACTCGATTATCAAATTCTAATACTTCTTCTTCGCTAAACGCATCTTCTAGAGAGTACATCCTGTATTTGTGTTCAATTTTTTCAAATTTTTCAGAAATATCTGAGCCAATTTTCTGAGTTGGAGAGTTTTCATCAAAAAACTCTGGATATTGGGTTTCTAAGTTTATCAACTCTTTCATTAGCTCATCGTATTCAGCATCAGAAATTATAGGTTGATTTAAAACATAGTAATAATAATTGTGGCGATTGATTTCTTCTCTTAACTGTTGGATTTTGTTTTTTATTTCTTGGTTTTGCATTTTTTTATCACCATTGTAACATAATCTTCTAAAAATTTAACAATTTGTGTTTCATAACCCAATTTTTCAAACTCATTTCTAATTTCGAAATTATATTCATAATTTATGCCAGATGCAATAAGTAAGCCGTTTTCCTTTAATAATCTATCAATACTATTCACATTTGACAAGATTATACTAGAATAGATATTAGCAAAAACTATATCATATTGAGATTTTATTGCATCAATTGTAGAGCATATAGTGTAGACATTGTCTAAGCAATTAAGATTTATATTTTCTTTTAAATTCTCACAAGCTTCAAAACTAATATCAAAGCAAACCGCTAGCTTTGCACCTTTTTTGAGGCTTGCAATACTCAAAATTCCCGTACCTGCACCTATATCAAGCACTGTTTTGTTAGAAAAATCTATTTTTGAGATAATTTCTAAACAGCTTCTTGTAGTTTCATGCTCTCCGCTGCCAAAAGCATTGCAATTTAAAACAATGGGTATAGTATCATGTTTGATGTTAAAAATCTCAAAATCACCCGCTTCAATTATTTTCATAGTGGTATTCCTTGATTTTTAAAGTTTTATCGTATTCTAAATATGTAAAATGCTCACAAAAGTCACCAATATTTGCATAAATGCCGTTATCGATAGTTATTAATAATGGGTTGTGCGTATGGGCCAGTATGACATAATCAAAACCTTTTTTTATCAATTGGGTTGCAAATTCTTCTAAAGCAACATCGGTTTTTCTTAGAGCTTTGTTTTTTAAGTTGTTTTTGCTCACTTTTGAAGCAATATTGGCAAGTTTAAGTAAAAAAACAGGAGAGATAAGTTTGATTATTTTAAGTGTAAGGGGATTTTTAAGGATACTTCTAAAAAGACGGTATGCTTTATCTTTTTTATCTATGCAGTCGCCGTGTTCTATGTAAAATAGTTTTGCATCAATATTTTCTATTAGCTCTTTTTTAACAATTTCTACATTTGGTAAAAATTTTTTGATAGCTTCTAGCTTATACTCATGATTGCCTTCAAATATG
>JBFWJP010000229.1:0-2745 GCA_050253135.1 Desulfurella sp.
CGAAAGTTTATATGCTTTTGTTGGTCCTTTAGGAATACCATCTGAGATAGAAAATTTTGGTGGGAAGGTGCTGATTATTGGTGGCGGCATAGGTATTGCCCCCATTCATCCAGTTGCAAAAAAGCTGAAAGAGCTTGGCAATTATGTTGTTTCTATCATAGGAGCGCGTACAAAAGATCTCATCATTATGGAAGACAAGATGAGAGAAGCTTCAAATGAATTACTAATTGCAACAGATGATGGTACCTATGGCCAAAAAGGTTTTGTAACAAACATAATGGACGATATACTAAAGAAAGAGTCTGAAGCCATAAAAGACATATGGGCAATTGGGCCACCTATTATGATGAAAATGTGCACACGTGTAGCAAATGAACACAACAAACAAATATGGGTTTCTCTAAATTCTATTATGGTTGATGGTACAGGCATGTGTGGTGCATGTAGGGTAAGTGTAGGTGGTAAAACAAAATTTGCTTGCGTAGATGGGCCTGAATTTAGAGGCAGTCTTGTTAATTTTGAAGAAATGATCCTAAGGCAAAGGCAATATTGCGATCAAGAAAGAGAGGCTTTGATGTTACTTGAAGAAAAAATAAGGAGGCAGGCTTCAAATGGCTGAAAAATTAAAACCCGCTGAAAGGCTTAAAAAAAATAGAGTCCCAATGAGGACTCAAGAACCCTTAGAAAGAGTACAAAATTTCCTTGAAGTGCCACTAGGCTACTCTTTGGAAGAAGCAATAGAAGAAGCTCAAAGATGTTTGCAGTGCAACCCCCCATACTGTGTAGCTGGATGCCCTGCAGATGTTAGAATTCCTCAATTTATAGAAAAACTCATTGCAGAAGACATAAAAGGTGCATTTTTAGAGATTAAACAAACAAATGCTTTGCCTGCTGTATGTGGTAGGGTGTGCCCACAAGAGGAGCAGTGCGAAGGCGCATGCATAATGAACAAAAAAGGCAAACCCATAGCTATTGGAAGACTTGAGCGCTATGTAGCAGACTGGGCAAAACAGCTTGATTACTCGGATGCAAAAAAACCTTCAGTAAAACTCAATAAAAAGATTGCTATAGTTGGTTCTGGTCCAGCTGGCCTTGCATGTGCGTCTGATCTGGCAAAATTAGGATACGATGTTACCGTATATGAAGCACTTCATAAAGCAGGCGGTGTACTTGTGTATGGCATACCAGAGTTCAGACTACCAAAAGCAATAGTGGATTACGAAGTTAATCAAATTAAAGAATTAGGCGTAGAAATAAATTTAAACTATGTAATTGGTTTAACTAAATCCGTTGATGATCTCATCCAAGAATACGATGCGGTATTTTTGGCAAATGGCGCTGGTGCACCTTCATTTTTAAATATACCAGGTGAAAATTTAAATGGAGTGTACTCTGCAAGTGAATTTTTAACCAGATCAAACCTTATGAAAGCCTACGATTACCCAAATTATGCAACACCCATTAGAGTTGGTCAAAAGGCTGTAGTAGTTGGTGGCGGAAATGTCGCAATGGATGCTGTAAGGACTGCAAAAAGGCTTGGTGCAAAAGAAGCCATAATCGTTTATAGAAGAAGCAGAAAAGAAATGCCAGCTAGAGCAGAAGAAATAGAGCATGCAGAAGAAGAAGGCATAAAATTTGAGCTACTTACAAACCCTGTAAAAATTTTAGGTGACGAATATGGAAATGTAGTAGGCATTGAATGCGTGAGGATGGAGCTTGGTGAACCAGATGAATCCGGCAGAAGAAGACCTCAGGTAGTTGAAGGTTCAAATTTTGTCATAGATACAGATACAGTTATTATAGCTATCGGTCAAAGCGCAAACCCCATTGTTGCACGCAGTGCCACTGGCGTAGAAACTAACAAGTGGGGGTATTTTGTTGCTGATGAAAGCGGCAAAACTACACACCCCAAAGTTTGGGCTGGCGGTGATATAGTAACGGGTGCAGCTACAGTTATATTGGCCGTTGGTGCTGGTAAAAAAGCAGCTAAATCTATACATGAAACGCTCTCAAACAAACAGTGAAGTTAGTGTGTCTATAAGGCCAAAGCGCCTTAGCGAATACATTGGTCAAAAGCATGTAGTTGAAAATTTATCCCTTGCTATAGTTGCAGCACGAAAACGCAACGAGCCCGTAGAACATTGTTTGCTCTACGGGCCACCTGGGATTGGCAAAACCACGCTTGCAAATATAATAGCTAAAGAAATGGGCTCAAATATCGTAACAATTAGTGGGCCCTCTATCGAAAAAGTCGGTGATATTGCAGCAATTTTAACTAGCCTTGATGACAAAGATGTACTTTTTGTCGACGAGATACACAGGCTCAATAGAAACATTGAAGAAATGCTCTACTCTGCCTTAGAAGATTTTAAACTGGATATAGTGGTAGGTCAGGGACCAGGTGCAAAAACACTGCGCCTTGATTTGCCAAAGTTCACTTTTGTCGGTGCCACAACGCGCATTGGTATGCTTACAAACCCTTTAAGGGATAGGTTTGGGCTTGTGCTAAGGCTTGATTACTATAACCTTGATGAGCTAGTGAAGATAATTAAACGCTCTGCATTTGTGTTAAATGTAAAAATTGACGAAGAAAGCGCAAAAATCATTGCTCAGCGCTCGCGCTCAACCCCAAGAATTGCAAATAAAATACTAAGACGCGTAAGGGATTTAGCACAGGTTAGGCAAATTGATACAATCACCAAAGAGATCGCCAAAGAGGCACTAGAGATTATAAATATCGATGAA
>JBFWJP010000230.1:0-2745 GCA_050253135.1 Desulfurella sp.
TGCTTTTGATATAACACCTCACCATTTAATAGATGCTATAATTACAGAAAAAACTGTTTATAAGCAAAAATTTAGTTTATGAGATATACCGTCTTTGAAAATGTTGATAATATTGGTATTTTAACGTTAAATCGCTATCAAAAAAGAAACGCCATAAACCTTGAATTTATGGATGAGCTATACAAAATCATTTTAAACATTAAAAAAAACATGGATATTAAAGCATTGATTGTTAAATCCACGGGAAATGTTTTTTGTTCTGGTGGAGATATTGATTATTTTGCTACACTTGATTCTAAAGAAAAAGCTCAAAATATGTCCTTTAAAATGCACAATCTATTAAACGAAATAGAAAACTTACAGATACCTACAATTGCCTGTATAAACGGTAGTGCTGTTGGTGGTGGTGCTGAGTTTATTATGGCTTTTGACATAAGGTTTTTAGAAAGCGATAGTTTTATACAATTTAAGGAAATCCAAATGGGTGTAACAACAGGGTGGGGTGGTACGTATAGACTTGTAAATCTCATTGGTAAAAGTAAAGCTTTGGAACTTTTACTTAGTGCAAAACCTATATACGCTCAAGAGGCTCTAAATATTGGCCTCATCAACAACTACTTTGATAAAGAGGTTATTTTTGAGGAAACTTTTAAGTTTTGTAAAACTTTTACACAGGAAAATTTGAATTTGATTAAATCTATAAAACTACTTGTTAATCATTCTACTGGAAAAACAAATGATGAAGCCATGAAAAAGGAGCGAGAGATTTTTTCTCAGACATGGATGCTTGGCAAGAGGCAATCTATAATGGAAAAATTTGTAAAGAGGAAAAAATGAGTATTTTTGACATTTTTAAAAAAATAAAATCGGGTTTTGGTGATGAAAAAGAGACGCCAAAAGATAAACCTATAACGGATACCTATCTTGAACAGCTCGAAGAGTTGCTTATTACTTCGGATTTTGGCGTTGAGATTACGCAGAAAATTATTGAAGAGATAAATAAAAACATGGGTAGTTCAGTTAAAACAATTAGGGATGCTGAATTTGTTATAAGGAAAATACTTTTAAATGTGCTTGAAAGTGTAGAAAAACCGCTTTATATAAAGGGTTCTCCTTTTGTAATTTTGGTTGTTGGGATAAATGGCTCAGGCAAAACCACTACAATAGGTAAACTTGCAAGCCTTTATCAAGAGCGTGGTAAAAGTGTGTTGCTTGTAGCAGCTGATACCTTTAGGGCAGCTGCGATTGAGCAACTTCAGGAGTGGGCTAAAAAGACTTCGAGTGATATCCTTGCACCATTACCAAAAGCAGACCCAGCAGCGGTAGCCTACGACGGTGTTCATAAAGCTATCGCAAAAAATTATGATGTGGTCTTGGTTGATACAGCAGGTAGGCTTCATACGCAAAAGCATCTAATGGAAGAAGTAAAAAAGATAAAACGTGCTATTGGTAAATTGGGCAATTATCCCAATGAAGTGTTGCTTGTGCTTGATTCTACAATTGGGCAGAATGCCCTTATTCAAGCAAAAGAATTCAACAACGCATTAGGCGTAAGTGGTATAGTTTTAACTAAGCTTGATAGTACATCAAAAGGCGGTATAATCTTTGCAATAAGTCAAGATTTAAAAATACCTATCAGGTATATCGGTATGGGTGAGAAAATCGATAATTTAAGGGCATTTGTTGCACGGGATTTTATAGAATCATTACTTGACCCTATAGCTTAAAAGCTCTTTTTTAATTATATATAAACCAATGGGTGCATATATTAGTGTAGAAATAGCAAGTCTAAAAATTGCATCAATTATATAAGTTTTACTAAAGTCAATATATTTTAAAATTATTGAAATTGTTAATAAAACAATAAAAATTATTACACTTTCTTTTTGTACTTTGTATTCTATTTTTCCAATTTTTATTTTAAAATAATGGCTTAGTATAATAAGATTAATAAGCCCTACAACACTTAAAGCTAAAGCTAGACCCCAAAAACCAAATACTACGGCAAATATTGGAGAAACAATTAATTTAGCCAAAACTGCTAATATTGCTGCTCTAAGCGGTGTTTTAACATCTTTAATTGCATAAAATGCGTTATTTACTATTCTTAATTGAGAGAAAAACAAGAAACCAAGCATAAACATTGTAAGAGCAATATCAGTGTGGGCTGTATCCTGGGGTGTAAATTTTCCGTGTTGAAAAATTATTGTAATTAAATCTTTGCCAAAAAAAATAAAATACAGCGTGATAGGTATTGATAAATTAAGTATAATTTTTAGCAAATCGTTTGTATGTTTGACGAGTTCGGTTTTTTCTAGTTTGCTTAAATGTGGTAGTGTAGCTTGGGAAATAGCAAGCACTACTATAGCAAAAGGTAGTTGAAATAAAATATTAGCATAGTATAGGTATGATATACTGCCCACCTTCATAAAACTTGCTATAAATGTATCTATCATATCGCCAATTTGTAAGACAGAGCCGCTAACTGCCGTTACAGACATTAGTTTCAAGATTTGTTTTGTTGAATCTTCAATTTTTAAGGTATATTTTATGGGTATTTTTCCTAGCTTTAAACCGTAGTAAGAAAAAACCATCTGTAGTATTCCACCTAATACTACACCAAAACATAAAGTGTAAATATGTGGATGAAAAAAATTATACAAAACAAGCATAGATACAATCATGCTGATATTTAACAATGAGGGAGAAAATGCACCAACAGCAAATTGATTGTAACTGTTCATG
>JBFWJP010000231.1:0-2742 GCA_050253135.1 Desulfurella sp.
AACCGCACTCTCTAAATCGTATTCTTTTGAAAAATCATATTTTTCCACCGCTTGTCTGTATTTTTTACCGTGCTTTGCCATTTTTCAACCTCTCTTTATCTAAAAATCTTGCATTTCAACACCCATATTTATAGCAGTACCTGCAACTATTTTCATTGCTTTGTGCAAGTCTTTAGTGTTTAAATCGGGCATCTTGATTTTTGCAATTTCTTCTAATTTTTCTTTACTCAACTTACCAACTTTAACCTTAAGTGCATTACTTGAACCTTTTTGCAAACCCAACGCTTTTTTGATCAATACGCTTGCTGGTGGTGTTTTTAATATAAAATCAAAGCTTCTGTCTTTATAAACATTTATAAGCACAGGTATTATCGTATCACCTTTATCTGCCGTTGCATCATTAAACTTTTTAACAAAATCCATTATATTAAGCCCGTGTTGTCCAAGCGCCGGACCAACTGGTGGAGCTGGCGTTGCTTTGCCGGCTGGCAATTGCAATTTTACCTGCGTAACTAATTCTTTTTTTGCCATAATTTTCTCCTTATTTATGCTTTCTCAACTTCATTGTAGTCTAACTCTACAGGTGTTGGTCTACCAAAAATACTAATCAATATTTTAAGCCTGCCTTTTGTTATGTCTACTTCTTCAATAGTACCCATAAAGTTTGAGAATGGTCCTTCAATAACTCTTACTTTTTCTCCATGCTCAAAAGAAATAGACAAACGAGGCGTTTCTTTAGCCTGATTGATTTTATCCATTACTTTTTTAACTTCGCTCTCATCTATTGGTATAGGCTCATTTTTAGACCCTACAAAGCCAGTTACGAGAGGTAATCTTCTTAAAGTATTGTATAGGCTAACATTCATCCTAGATTTCATAAACACATAGCTAGGGTACATACATTTTTTTACAAGTTCTTTTTTGCCTTTTCTTACTTCTATAACTTCTTCCTGAGGCACTAAAATCTCTGCTATATCACTTTCTAGGCCAGTTTCTTTTGCTTTGCTTAGTATCATATTTTTCACTTTTTCTTCTTGACCGACCTGCGTGTGTATAGCGTACCATTTAAAATCTTGATCTTCTAGCATTTATCACCAAACTATCTAAATAATTTTTCTAAACCATATGAAAATATAAAATCTAATAACCCAAGTAGTATTGATACTACAAAAGAGAAAGCTACAACAGCAATAGTAGCTGTCATAATCTCTCTTCTTTTTGGCCAAACTACTTTTTTAATTTCAGCTTTAACTTCTTCTAAAAAACTTTTAACTTTTTCAAACATAAAAATATATGGCAGGCCAGGAGGGACTCGAACCCCCAACATGCGGTTTTGGAGACCGCCGCTCTACCAATTGGAGCTACTGACCTATTTTACCTCTTTGTGTATAGTATGCGTATTGCAATGCGGGCAATACTTCCTTAACTCCAACTTATCCTTTGATTTCTTTTTATCCCTTGTGCTTGTATAGTTTTTGTTTTTGCATTGACTGCAAGCAAGATACACTATCTCTCTCATTTATTGCCTCACTCACTTAATAATCTCAATTACTACACCAGCACCAACAGTCTTACCACCTTCTCTTATAGCAAATCTTGTTTCTTTTTCAAGTGCTATTGGAGCAATTAGTTCTACTTCCATTTCCACATTGTCACCTGGCATTACCATTTCTACGCCTTCTTTGAGTTGAACTGTACCTGTTACATCTGTTGTTCTTACGTAGAATTGTGGCCTGTAGCCATTAAAGAATGGTGTGTGCCTGCCGCCCTCTTCTTTTGTTAGGATATACACTTGAGCTTTAAACTTTGTGTGTGGTGTGATTGAACCTGGTTTTGCAAGTACCATACCGCGCTCTACTTCTTCTTTCTTGGTACCTCGCAAAAGCACACCTACGTTATCTCCAGGTAGTGCTTCATCAAGTATTTTTCTAAACATCTCAAGAGATGTTGCAACGGTCTTTTGTGTGGGCTTTAGACCTACAATTTCTACTTCATCGCCTGTCTTTATTACACCGCGCTCTACCCTACCTGTTACAACAGTGCCACGACCAGAGATTGTGAATATATCTTCGATTGGCATAAGGAATGGTTTATCTGAATCGCGCTCTGGTGTTGGGATATACTCATCTACTGCATTCATTAAGTCTTCTATAGCTTTAGTCCATTCATTTTCTGAATCAGACTCTAATGCTTTTAGCGCACTACCTCTTATAACTGGTACATCATCACCTGGGAAGTTGTATTTGGAAAGGAGCTCTCTTACCTCCATTTCTACAAGGTCTATGAGTTCTGGATCATCAACCATATCTATCTTATTTAAAAATACAACAATGTATGGCACACCAACTTGGCGGGCAAGCAAGATGTGTTCTCTTGTTTGAGGCATTGGACCATCTGCTGCTGAAACAACAAGTATTGCACCGTCCATCTGGGCTGCACCTGTAATCATGTTCTTTATGTAGTCAGCATGCCCTGGGCAGTCAACATGTGCGTAGTGTCTTTTGGATGTCTCATACTCAACATGAGAAGTATTGATAGTAACACCCCTTTCTCTTTCTTCTGGAGCGTTATCTATTTGAGAGTAATCTTTAAACTCTGCAAAACCTTTTTTTGATAAAACCTTTGTTATAGCTGCAGTTAAAGTAGTCTTGCCATGATCAACGTGTCCAATTGTACCAATATTTACGTGAGGTTTGGTACGAACATATTTTTCCTTTGCCATAATGGAAACCTCCTAAACTT
>JBFWJP010000232.1:0-2700 GCA_050253135.1 Desulfurella sp.
GACAATCTTCTAAAACTTTTCAAGTGTCTCATCATTAAGCAAATACCCATTTTTATCAATTATACCACAGTGACCATGACTTGTATACTCGCAAAAACATGCATCTGCAGCTACAACAAGGTTTGGTACATAATCTTTAATCTCTCTTATAGCTTGTACAATTATGCCATTTTCATCATATGCGCAAGTGCCTAACTCATCCTTTTTGCTTGGTATACCAAATAATATAACCGACTTTATACCTAAATTATAAACTTCTTTTGCCTCTTTTTTTGCTTCTTCTAAAGGCAACTGAAAAATTCCAGGCATAGATAAAATCGGTTTTTTTTCAGTTGCGTAAGTAACAAAAATCGGGTACATAAAATCATCTACACTAAGACGAGTCTGTCTAACTATATCACGTATATATTGATTTTTTCTTAGTCTTCTTGGGCGTGTTTTTGGAAAATTCATAATACCTCCAATTCAGTCTTAAATTTATATACAAAAGAGTGATTTGTCAAATCTTGAAGTGCAGATAAATTATCATGGCCGTCAAGAAAGAAGTTATTTAAAGCAAAACCACGCAAATTTAAACCCCTTGTTTTACAATAGTTCAAATTAAGCAGTGTATCATTAATACAGCCGAGTCTGTTTGGCACAACTATAATAGTTTCCAAATTAAGCAGTTGAACTAAATCGGCAAATGTGTGTGATTTATCCAATGGCACAAGCAATCCTCCAGACCCTTCAATTATATTCACATCAGCCTTACTTTTGTTTATCTTATCTATTACAAAATCGATAGGGAAAGTTTTGTATAAAAAATAAGGCGCAACAGGTGGTTCACCAAACAACAATGTCTGCGTTTCAACATTGCTAGCTTCAAATACGACTTTTGCATCATTATCTGTTGGGTAACCTGTTTGTATAATCTTAGTATAAATTACACTTTTATTCATACTTTTGTAATATTTAGACAGCAAAGCGCAAAAATATGTTTTTCCTACATTCGTATTAGTTCCACTAATAAATATTTTCATCCATCACCTCTTTTGTGGCGAAATATGCACTCTCAACAAGCTTTTCTATCTCTGATTCGTTAATTACATAAGGCGGTAAAAAGTAGATTAAATCACCTAGATTTCTCAACAGTACACCTTTTTCAAGCGCTTTCCTGTAAATTTTAAAACCAAACCTCAAAGAAGGATCAAATGGCTTTTTTGAATATCTATCTTTAACAAACTCAACTGCACTAATAAAACCTACGCTTCTTATTTCTCCTGTACAATCAAGATCTTTAAAATAATTTTCAATCAATTGTCTCATTAGAGTGTACTTTTTTTTGTTATTTTCTAGGACATTTTCATCGGAAAATATATTTAGCGTTTCACATGCGGCCGCGCATGCAAGAGCATTACCATCATAGCTATGTGAATGTAAAAAACTTTTGTTTTTTTCGTAATCATCGTAAAAAGCATAGTATACCTCATCTGTTGTAAGCGTTAAAGATAGTGGCAAATAACCACTTGTTAAACCTTTTGATAAACACAGAAAATCTGGCTCAATACCAGCTTGCTCAAGCGCAAACATGGTGCCTGTTCTTCCAAAACCTGTTGCTATCTCATCGAGTATTAAATGTATATTGAGTTTTTTTGTAAGTTCTCTTAGTTTTGATAAGTATTTAGCTGGATACATCTTAAAACCACCTGCAAACTGTACTAAAGGCTCAACAATAACAGCTGCAACTTCTTCAGCATGGTTTTTTAGCGTTTTTTTCATAAACTCAAAACACTCAATATTGCAGTTTTCTCTTGTTTTGCCAAAAGGACAGCGGTAGCAATTTGGAAACTCAACCATAATGTTTTTTATCAAAATATCCTCATAGGCTTTTCTATAAAGCGGCTCCCCCATTACAGACAAAGCACCCAATGTTTCACCATGATAGCCATTTTCTAGGTAAACAAACTTATTTTTACTTTTTAAGCCAATATTTTTAAAGTAATGGTAGCTCATTTTTAAAGCAATCTCAACAGCCGATGAGCCAATTTCTGCGAAAAATATCTTTTTCAAGTTTTGAGGTACAATTTTAATTAATTTATCACTTAACTCAAGCGCTTTATCATGTGTAAAACCTGCAAAAATGACTTGCTCTAACACTTCCAATTGATTCTTAATTGCGTTATTTATCCGCTCGTTTGAGTGACCAAATAAGTTTACCCACCAAGACGATATACCATCAATGTATGAGTTGCCAAATTCATCAAAAAGATACACGCCTTTTGCTTTTTTAACATGGATTATCGGATTTTTCTCATAATCTTTCATTTGAGAGCAGGGATGCCAGATAATACTTTCCATAAACAACCTCCAAAAAACTTGACATTGTTATAATATTAGTGTAAAAGAAACTATTGTCAATATGTTAATTTTGTAAACTTAACAACTTAAAAATGAGCCTTTTAGATTTGATTGAGAAAAACCTAGAGCAAATAAAAGTTAATCAACTATGGCGCAGCATACCATCAATCAGATCCCACGCAAAAAAATACATAAACTTAAATGGTTCAAATTACCTTAACCTATCATCAAACAACTATCTAGGACTAGCAGATAACGCATATCTAAAACAATCTGCAATTTCAGCAATCGAAAAATTTGGTTGCTCATCTTGTGCTTCTAGGTTGGTTAGTGGCAATTTTGAGATCTACAATGAATTAG
>JBFWJP010000233.1:0-2675 GCA_050253135.1 Desulfurella sp.
TTAGTTAATTGGGATAAACCAGAAAAATTTTTAGACTTTGCACTTGCACCTATGGCAATCAATATAAACGGTACAATATTTGTTAGTTTTAGAGACAATGAAGGTGGTACAAATAAGATAAGTATAATAAATACAAAAACATTCGAAAAAAAGATAATTGATACCTACATTGGCAGCCTATTTGATGGTGGCTATACAGATTTAGCCTTTATAAACGGGAATATTTATATAGTCTACTACACAAATAATCAGGCACCATTTATAAAAATGGCTAAATTAAAACCCTTTTAAATTTTTTTGTGGTAAACTCTCCAAAAGCGGATAAACACAGTTTCGACCATTTTTTTTAGCTAAATATAGATTGTTATCGGCAATCTTTATAAGCTCATCGATACTCATACCTTTGCTAAACTCAGAAACACCAGCAGAAATTGTAACATTAAAAGAGATAATTTTATCATTCTTAAAAGTCATAATTGTTTGAGCAATAGTAGATCTAATTTTGTTTGCAAGCAAACATGCACCGTAAATATCAGTGTTGGGCAATGCAAGACAAAATTCCTCTCCACCATACCTGCCAAATACATCAGATCTTCTTGTCATTTTAAAAACAATTTCTGCAAGCTTTTTTAAAACAAAATCTCCTACATCGTGACCATAAGTATCATTTGTTTTTTTAAAATAATCAATGTCTAAAATTACAAAAGAAAGTGGCTTGTTTTCTCTTATGCTCAAAGCAGAAAGATTCTCAAGAAAATGAAAAAATGTGCGTCTGTTGTAAATATCTGTTAGGTAATCTTTTTCTGATGCTTCTTTCAATCGTTTAATTAGCTTAGAAATCCTAATATGTGCCCTAATTCGCGCAAAAAATTCATTAATATTGTATGGCTTGTAAATGAAATCATCCGCTCCTAAATCCAAAATCTCAGATAACATATCTTTTTCTCTATAAGCTGTAAGTCCCACAATCGGAAAAGTGCTAAAGCGCTCATCAGATTTTAGAATACCAATAAGATCATACCCAGTGTATTTGGGTAAAAAAATATCCATCAAAATTACATCAACATCATACCCACTAAGCAAAAGCCTCATAGCTTCGACAGCGTTTTTTGCACTAAAGGGCTGTATGTTTTTGAGTCTTAATTGTTGACAAATTGTTTCATTTTGAAGCATAGAGTCTTCTACAACCAATACACTGCCTTCTGTAGTTTCTTCGTTAAAATAGTCCAACAAATATTTTAACAACTTTCCCTGTTTGAATGGTTTTTTTAAAAAATCAAATGCACCTAAATTAAATGCTTTTTTTCATAATAATCCCCTTCATTTGCGGTTAAAATTACAACTGGCAAAAAAATTAAATTTAGTTCTTCTTTAATTTTTTTTAATAGTTCAAAGCCATTCATTTGGGGCATTTCACCGTCAATGATAGCAAAATCAAACTTTTGATCCTTAAGCAAAAAGTTATAAGCGTATATGCCATCTTCGAAAATTTCTAAATCAAAATATTCTTGGAGTTCTTTTTTTATAATGGCCCTTATTGTTGAACTATCATCGCAAATTAAAATCCGTTTTTTCACTTATTTAATATATTTGGGGTAAGAACCCAAAAGTTTAACAAACGGCACAATTTCGCTCAAACCGTCAAAAGCCTTTTTTACGCTTTCAGATTCAATATGCCCATCAACATCAACATAAAATATGTAAGACCAATTTTCTTGTTTTGATGGTCTAGATTCTATGCGTGTTAAATTAATTTGATTATCATAAAATATTTTCAAGATAGAATAAAGTGCACCTACCTTATCATGTATTGAAAACATCAAAGAAGTTTTATCCTCACCACTAGGCGATGGGATATGCTTGCCTATAACCAAAAAACGCGTTACATTGTTTATTTTATCTTCAATACCTTTTGCTAACACATTTAAATCGTATAAACTACTTGCTGCTAAAGACGATATAGCGGCTGCACTTTTATCTTTTGCAGCGATTTTGGCTGCTTTTGCAGTAGAGGCGGTTTCTAGTAATATAGCGTTTGGTAAGTGTTTTTTTAGCCAATTTTTACACTGGCCAAGAGCGTTTGGGTGCGAATATACAGCTTTAATTTCACTCAAACTAGTTGACTTAGACAATAAGTTATGTTTTATATCCACCATAATCTCAGAAACAATCTTTACATTTGAGTTTACAAACATATCAAGCGTATAATTGACAACGCCTTCAATGGAATTTTCTATTGGCACTACTCCAAAATCAGCCCTATCCTGCTCAACATCAAAAAAAACATCCTCAATGGATTCTTCTGGTTGGTAATAAAGACTTGTGCCAAATTTTTCAATTGCTGCTTGATGTGTAAATGTAGCTTCAGGTCCTAAATAGCTTATTGTAAGTGGCTCTTCCATTTTAATTGAAGCACTCATTATTTCTCTAAAAATAGCCTTTAGCGAATTTTTATTCATAAAGCTAAGCTTTAAACTATCAAGTGTCTTGTAAATTTGATTTTCCCTTTCTGGTGCGTAAAATGAAAGACCTTTTTCACGCTTTATAGTGCCAATTTTTTTAACAATTTCTGATCGCTTCTCTAAAAGTTCTATTATCTTATTGTCTATTTCATTTATTTGAAATCGCAAAATTTCTAAATCTTTATTCATTGATGCCTCACAAGAAATTTGTTG
>JBFWJP010000234.1:0-2673 GCA_050253135.1 Desulfurella sp.
TGCGTGCAGATAAGCTAAGCTATGATGAAGTTAAGCAGCTTATACAGCAGATGGTATTTGCCATGAATGTGCCAAGCAGGTGGGGCTCTCAAGCACCGTTTATTAACTTTACATTCGACTGGACCGTCCCAGATGATTTAAAAGACAAGCCAGCAATTGTAGGTGGCGAGATTTTAGATACCACATATAGTGATTACCAAAAAGAAATGGATATGATAAATAAAGCATTTTTAGAAACAATGCTTGAAGGCGATGCTCAAGGAAGGATATTTTCTTTTCCTATACCTACTTACAATATAACAAAAAACTTCAATTGGGACTCTCCAAATGCAGATTTACTGCTAAAAGCAACCGCTAAATACGGTCTTCCATATTTCCAAAACTTTGTATCAAGCAGTTTAAACCCTGGAGATGTAAGAAGCATGTGCTGCAGACTGCAGTTAGACTTAAGAGAGCTAAAAAACAGAGGCGGTGGTTTATTTGGATCAAGCGACAAAACAGGCTCAATTGGCGTTGTTACGATAAACTTGCCCCGCATTGGCTATTTATCAAAAACAAAACAAGAGTACTTTGAGAGATTAAAATCAATGATGGATATTGCAAAAGAATCGCTTGAGATAAAAAGAAAAGTTGTGGAGCAAAACTTAAAAAACGGTCTTATGCCCTATACTTTAGCTTACTTAGGACATTTCAACAATCACTTTTCTACAATTGGCATAGTAGGTATGCATGAGTCCCTTTTAAACTTTATGAACAAAGGCATAGAAACGCAGGAAGGCAGAGAGTTTGCTGTTGAAGTTTTAGAGTTTATGAGAGAAACGCTAAGAAGCTATCAAGAAGAAACAGGCAATCTCTACAACCTTGAAGCCACACCTGCAGAAGGTACTTCATACAGGCTTGCATACAAGGACAAACAGTTTTACCCAGATATTATAACTTCTGGCGAGGATGAGCCATACTACACTAACTCTACATTCCTTCCTGTAAACTACACGGATGATCCGTTTGAAGTTTTAGAACACCAATCACCACTTCAGGTTTTATACACATCTGGTACTGTTGTGCATATATTTTTACAGGAAAAACCCGATGAAAAAGCAATGAAAACATTTATCAAAAAAGCCTTCGAAAACTATCCCATACCGTATATGACAATAACTCCTACATTTTCTGTTTGCAAAACTCACGGCTATATTGCAGGAGAGCATTTTAACTGTCCTATATGCGGTGAGCCTGCAGAAGTTTACTCTAGAGTAGTAGGCTACTACAGACCTGTGCAGAACTGGAACAAAGGCAAGCAGGAAGAATTTAAGCAGAGATTAGAGTATGGTATATGAAAATCGCTGCAGTTCAAAAGGTTAGTTTTATTGATTATCCTGGCAAGATAGCATCTGTGCTGTTTTGCCCTTTTTGTAATTTGCGCTGTCCTTTTTGTCACAACCCCGAATTGGTATTTTTTAAAGGTGAATTACTAAACGAAAAAGACGTATTATCTTTTTTAGAATCCCGCATTGGCAAGATAGAATCAGTTGTAGTAACAGGCGGAGAGCCTACAATGCAGTCTGATTTAGCAGAATTTTTATCTACAATCAAGCAAATGGGCTTTTTGGTTAAGCTTGACACTAACGGACATTTCCCAAATGTTTTAGAAACTACTCTAAACACAGTGGATATGATAGCACTTGATTTAAAAGCCACCTGTGATAAATACAAAACCTTTGGCGGTAGTTGTGAGAAACTAAAAGAATTCCTTAAAATACTAAAGCATTTTAAAGGAGAGCTAATCATACGCACTACTATGTACCCACCATATACAAGCAAAGAAGATTTAGAAGTTATGGATAAGATTATACCAAGTGGTTTACACTTTCAAAGGCAGTTTAACGAGTATAGAGATACAGTAACGCTTAAAGACTATGTAAAACTAATCGCTGCTAATTTTGACATACGCTAACTAGCTTTGTCTCATTATGACACAAAATCAAAAAAGCTATGTCAAACCATGTCAAGTCGTGTCACACTATGTCAAGGTGTGTCAAGTCGTGTCAAACCGTGACACAAAAGTGGAAAAATGACAATAACTATAATAACTGCAGTCAATTTCCATCTTAATAACCGCACCGCAAAGCCATAAACTACATTTTTTTAACTTCAAAAATTCCATATTTTTAAACACAAAAATTGCATTATTTTTTATCCCAAATTATAAGTGACTAAATTACTTATGTCTTAAGATATTACTGTTATAATAGTTATAACTCTTTACAAAAGTGGAAAATTGACAAAATCAAAAGTGGAAAAATGACAATAACTATAAACAAACATATATATTAGGCAAAGTGGAAAAAATGGCACAAAATGAAAGTGGAAAAATGACATTTTGTTTTTCGTTTTTACTTTGTCAAACTTGTCACAAAATGTCAAAAATGTCAAACTTGACAAATCGTGTCAAACTTGACAAACTTGACACAAAAGTGTCGAAATGACCATAATTATAAAAAACATGGTTATTTTGTTTTCTAAAAACCGCATTTCAAAGCCATTAACCGCATTTTTTTAGCTTTAAATTTAACACATAATTTGTTCCTAAAAATGCATATTTTTTTATCTCAAATTATAGGTAATTAAGTTACTTATATCTAAAGATATTACTGTTATAATAGCGATAATACA
>JBFWJP010000235.1:0-2671 GCA_050253135.1 Desulfurella sp.
TTGACTGAACTGCCTGCATCGTCTTTTATAGTAAAAGCTAAAGCAATTAAAACAATAGTTAATAAAAACAAACTCGCAATTATTGACCTTTTCATAATTTTATTATAATCTTTAATACTAAAACACGCAAGGAGGTTTTTCATGTTAGATGATCTTATTAAAAAAAACAGAAGCTACAGAAGGTTTAGTCCGGTAAATATTGATTGCAAAATGATAAATAAAATATTAGAAATCTTGCGTTTTATACCTTCTGCAAAAAACGCTCAGCCACTAAAATACATTGCATCGTGTAATGCACAAAAAAACGATCAGATCTTTAGCACACTCAAATGGGCAGGCTATTTAACAGATTGGGATGGTCCAAAAGAAGGTGAAAGGCCCAGTGCCTACATAATCATTTTGCAAGACAAAAATATATCTAACGATCATTACGTTTTAACTGATGCAGGCATAGCACTTCAAACAATTCTATTAAAAAGCGTTGAAATGGGTCTTGGAGGGTGTACTATTGCAGCTATAGACAAATCTAAACTTGCTTCAATATTAAACATTGGAGAAAATTTAGAGATACTGTATGTGGCGGCAATTGGCAAGCCAGCAGAAACTATAGAAATTATTGATGTAAAAGATGATATTAAATACTATAGAAAGAATGCTATACATTATGTACCCAAAAGAAGCCTTTCCGAGCTCATTTATTCTGTTATAGAATAGTTTTTGCTACACATTTTATAGAAGGGGTGTAAAGGTTTATGTTAAACAATAAAACAATTTTAATTGCAGGTGGCACAGGATCTTTTGGTAAAGCTTTTACAAAATCAATTTTGAAATCCTACAAGCCAAAAAAACTAATCATTTACTCAAGGGATGAGTATAAACAGTTTATAATGCAAAAAGAGTTTTCTCAACACGAACCCATTTTGCGGTTTTTTATTGGCGATGTTAGAGATAAAGATAGACTTTATAGGGCATTCGATGGCGTTGATATAGTTATACATGCAGCCGCTTTAAAACAGGTACCAATAGCCGAATATAACCCGCTTGAAGCTATAAAGACAAACATTTACGGGGCTGAAAATGTAATTGATGCGAGCATTGATTGCGGTGTTGAAAAAGTTGTAGCACTTTCTTCTGATAAAGCTGTGAACCCTGTAAACTTATACGGTGCGACAAAATTGGTTTCTGACAAATTATTTATTGCAGGCAATTCTTATGTAGGTAAAAAGAAAACTAAGTTCTGCGTAGTTAGGTATGGTAACGTTGCAGCAAGCAGAGGTAGTGTAATACCGTTTTTTAAAAACCTCATAAATTCAGGGAAAAAAGAGTTGCCAATAACAGATTTTGAGATGACAAGATTCTGGATTAGTTTAGAAGAAGGTGTTGAACTTGTATTTAGAGCAATTAAAGAAGCCACTGGTGGTGAAATTTATGTTTCAAAAATACCCTCTTTTAAAATCGTGGATTTAGCAAAAGCCATGTGCGAAGACTGCATGCTAAAAGAAATAGGCATAAGAGAAGGAGAAAAATTACATGAAGTAATGATAACACCAGAAGATGCAAGAAACACTTATGAATACGACGATCATTTTATAATATACCCACAATTTAAGTGGTGGGGGAATAGTAATATTAAAAGTGGTGGTAAGTTGGTAAAAAAAGGCTTTCGATACTCTTCTGATACAAACGATAAGTGGCTTAGCACAGAAGATATTAAAACTAAGCTAAAGTCACTTACTATTGAATATTAGACAAGAGGTGTTATATGTCATGGCCTATTGTCCTTATTATAATTATAGCAATTTTGCTAATATCTTTGGCGGTCTTTTTAGTAAATAAAAAAAGCACAAAAAAACCTATTCAACCAGATAAAGATGCCTATGGGGCAAGCTTTGGAGATTGTAGCCTAGATTTAGAAGAATTGCAAAAAAAAGCTCAAGAAAAGAAGAATAAATCTCAACTGTAACCTTTTCATTTGACATTTAAGCAAAACTTTGTATAAATAAAGGCGACAATGGAGAGGTGTCCGAGCGGCCGAAGGAGCACGATTGGAAATCGTGTGTAGGGCAACCTACCGCGGGTTCGAATCCCGCCCTCTCCGCCAAGTCTATCCTTTTTATTTACATTTGATTTTTTTCATAGATGTGTTATTTTGTAAGAAGGAGGTGCTAAATGTTTAATGTTAGCATAAACGCTATTCAAAACAGTTTATCAAAACAAGCTATTATAGCCCAAAATATAGCCAATCTAAACACAAAAGGATATCAAGAAATAGATTTAAATAATAAAAATAATACCTACACTCAAACTTCAAAAAATAGTTCAAACAATGTAAATTTAGCAAATCAATTAGTGTATTCTAATATTAATGTAATTGATTTAAAAGCAAATGTTGATGTTTTAAAATCACAAAACAAAATGCTTGGGTATTTATTTGATATAAATATTTAGACTAATGACATACATATACTTTGCGTTACTGGTATTTATCTGGTCTTATTCATGGGTTGTAGCTAAGGTTGCTTTGGAATTTACTAACCCTATTGCTTTTTCTCTTTTAAGGACCATTATAGGGACCCTGGCAATATTTTTATTCATAGTATCAATAAAAAAAATCCACAAACTAAAAGAACCCTTTCTTGTTGTACTGCTTGGTTTAACGCAAACAACGCTC
>JBFWJP010000236.1:0-2670 GCA_050253135.1 Desulfurella sp.
TTCAATAGAATCGCCTTTTTTTACTCCATGTTTAAATAAATCGATAAAATTTTTTTCTTCAGTTGTTCCTAAAATTTGAGGAAAATTATCTTTAAATCCTTCTTTAAATGCACCTACTATTTTATCTTTACTTACATTTGGATATAGAAAATACATAACAATCGCTTTATCCTGTTTAGATGACAACAGTTGTTCTGTTGAATGAACTTTTTCTTGCGTGTATAAAGCGCCTATATAAATTTTTATACCAAGGAAACTGTAATGTCTAATTCCATAGCCGTTTAATTGCAATTGTTTTGAATTTACTGACAATGTGTCCTTTACATTTATGCCTTCTACATTGACTGCCAATGCAGCTTTTGACAAAAAAAGCACGCCAATCATTACCAGCAATATTTTCCTCATTTTTAACCCCCTGTTTTATTCTCTTTATTATCTTTATTTTCTTCAATTATTGCCAAAATGCGTTTTCTGTATTCTACAATGTCATTTCTTAGAGATGCAAGTTTAGCAATTCTACTATCAATTTTGTCAATATGATCGTCTAATATTTCAATTAGCTTTGGCATAATGATTAGCGATTGCTTGTGCTGGTTATAAATATCTGCAAGTTCTAGCATTTCTTTTAATGTTAAGCCCAGTTCTTTTAATTTCAAAATAAATTTAATACGTCTTATGTCTTCATTAGAATATAGTCTTATGCCGTTTTCTATGCGTAGTGGGGGATCAAGCAACCCAAATTCTTCATAGTACCTTATGGTTCTAGGAGTTATACCTAGCTTCTTGGAAACTTCGCCAATTTGAAAATATTCTTCATTGTTAATACTGTTCATCTTCACTCACTCTTACGTTAAAAATCATAAAATATATTTATCAAATTAAATCCAGTTTGTCAATAGAAAAATAAATAGATTTTTAACTTGACATTTACGTAAGATATTGTAGAATATCCAAAGTTAATATTTTAATTAAGTAAGTTTTTCTTAAAAGGAGGTTAGCATGAACATTTTGGTTTGCATTAAACAGGTTCCAGATATGGAATCAAAGTTTAAGATCTCAAGTGATGCACAATGGTATGATCAATCAGACCTAACATTTAAAATCAACGAATACGATGAATATGCCATTGAAGAAACAGTAAGACTTAAAGAAAAGCTAGGCAATGTGGAAGCATTTGTACTCTCCATTGGCCCAGAGCGCGTCAAAGAAGCGATAAGAAAAGCCTTAGCTATTGGAGTAGATAAAGGTGTGCATGTGTTGGATAATGAATCCCATAAAAAAGATCCTTTTCAAATTGCTTCAATTATAGCAAACTATGCAAAAGATAAAAATTTTGACATAGTATTTTTGGGTATGCAGTCTCAAGATAGGGCTTCTGCTCAAGTAGGTCCAATATTATCTGAATTATTAGGTTATAATTGCGTAACGACTATTGTTGGTTTTGAGTACCAGGATGGAAAAGTAAATGTTAAAAGAGAGCTAGAAGGTGGCATAAAGGCAAAAGTATCTGCTAGATTGCCTGTAGTGTTAACCTGTCAGCTTGGCCTAAACACTGTAAGATACCCAACACTGCCTAATATAATGAAAGCAAAGAAGAAAGAACTAGTTACTATAAATGTAAGTGAGCTTTTAAATGAACAACCAAGAGTTATAAATCTGCAGGCTTACATACCAGAAAAGAAAAAAGGCGGTATAGTCCTTGAAGGCAAAACCGATGAAATGGCAGATAAGCTAATAAGCATACTCAAAGAAAAAACACAGGTTTTAAGGTAACAGGAGGTAAGATATGAAAGCACTATTGGTGGGTGAATACAAAAATGGACATATAGATGAATCTTTTTATGAACTTGTGGGCTTTGCAAACAGCATTGGTGCAAGTTCAGTGGGCTTTATCGTTGCACCCCCTGATGTAAAGCCAGAGTATGATGGTAAAGTATACATAGCGGATATAAGCAAGGCAAAAGACTATAATCCCAAAGTACATAAAGATTTGATATTAAAGTTAGTGGAAAAAGAAAACCCAGATATAGTTGTATTTAGCCACTCTTCATATGGCTGGGACTTAGCACCAAGGCTAGCGGCAGCCTTAAAAGCAGGGCAGATATCTGAAGTAATAGGCGTAGATAATGGTGAGTATATTGTGCCTTTTTGCAACGCAAAGCTAAGAAGGAAAGTAAAACCCAATACACCAAAGTTTGTTCTTACTCTACAGTCTGGAGCATTTGCTCCCCTCAAAAACAATACTGCTCAAATTGAGCCTTTGGATTACACAGAAGAAGATGCAAATTTAGAGTTTCAAGGCTATGAGGTTGCAGAAAAAACAGGCGTTGATTTAACAAAAGCAGAAGTTATAGTATCAGCTGGAAGAGGTGTTGGCAAAAAGGAAAATATTGAAATTGTAAGAAGCTTAGCAAAAGCCCTAAAAGGAGAACTTGGTGCTTCAAGACCGGTAGTAGATGCAGGCTGGCTTGATGAGAGCTATCAGGTTGGAACAACTGGCCAAACCGTGGCTCCAAAACTCTATGTGGCATGCGGTATATCAGGTGCCATACAGCACTTAGCTGGTATGAAAAAATCGAACTTTATTGTAGCAATAAACAAAGACAAAGATGCACCTATAGCAGAGGTTGCTGATGTGTTTGTAGAGGCTGATTTGTTGGAGTTTATACC
>JBFWJP010000237.1:0-2667 GCA_050253135.1 Desulfurella sp.
TTGAGATGGCAAAAAAATGTCAACCACCTACACAAATTGAAAGCGGCACAATCGTTGGAGGTTTTGCACACAATCAAGTAATGGCTTTAGCCGATAAAGTTATAGCAGCGGTTAACTCTGGCGCAATTAAGAGGTTTGTTGTAATGGCAGGCTGCGATGGCAGGCACAATACAAGAAAATACTACACCAATCTTGCAGAAAGTTTGCCGAAAGATACGGTAATTTTAACAGCAGGTTGTGCAAAATACCGCTACAATAAACTAAATTTAGGCGATATAAACGGTATACCAAGGGTTTTAGACGCAGGCCAGTGCAACGATTCGTATTCGTTGGCTGTAATTGCTTTAAAGCTAAAAGAAGCCTTTGGGCTTGATGATATAAATAAGTTGCCCATTTCTTACGATATAGCCTGGTATGAGCAAAAAGCTGTAACAGTATTTTTGGCACTTTTGTATTTGGGTGTAAAAGGCATAAGATTAGGTCCTACTTTGCCTGCATTTTTATCACCAAATGTAGCTAAGGTAATTGTAGAAAATTTTGATGTAAAACCCATAGGTGAAGTTCAGCAAGATATAGAACTCATTATGCAGGGAAAGTAAATTTTATTTTAAAGGGGCTTACAGCCCCCCTTTTTTTTAGAGGTGAAAAATGCTTGATTATAAACCAAAAGATAAGTTTAGCAAACTTACTCAAGCCTACCCAAATATTACCGATTACTTGTACTCAAAAAACCCATTGTATAAAATGCTCACCAATAAAGTAATTGTTCAGCTTATGGCACCCAAAGTTGACTTAGCTCATGTTGCAGCAAGGGGTGGCTACAGTTTTGAAGAATTTTTAAATATAGTAGAAGAAGGCATTAAGAATGGTTTTGTAAACACAAAGCAGCAAAGCGATTCTAACCTTCAGGATTTAAAAACTCAGTTAAAAGCGGTTTTAAAGCAAATTTACAGCAAAGAAAATGTTGAAGAAGCGAAAAAGCGTTTTAAAGACTTAATAGAAAAGGCTGACCCAGTGCTAATTGCGGTAGTTGAAAGCGAACTTAAAAACGAAGGCTATACTACAGATGATCTAATGAAAGCCTGCGATGTGCATATGGAATTATTTAAAGAACAAATCTCAAGCTCAAGGCGTCGCATAGATAAAAACCATCCTCTTTATAGATTAATTAAAGACCATGATGCAATTATGATGTATATGGAAAAAGGCTTTGAATTGGCAAGCAGCTTAAAAGATTACAATAGCTACACTGAAGCGTTGAATGTGATTAATCAGCTTTCTCAATTAATAAAATTGCAAAAACAAGCTGAAGATAATCACAATACACGTCAAGAAAATACGCTTTTCCCTGTGATTGAAAAATACGGGGTTGAAGAGCCACCATCAATTATGTGGCAGGATCATGTAAATATGAAACAGGCAAGAAACCGCATTGAAAAATTGCTAGAAAACCACGAATCGATAAAGTATGAGGATTTTGTTGAACGCATAATTGCAAATTACAGGTATATGCTTGAAACTTTTGCTTTGCATACAAAAAAAGAACAGGAGATTTTATACAACGTAGCACTTGATATGCTCTCTGAAAAGGATTGGGCTGATATAAAAAGCGAATCTGACGAGTTAGGTTATTTTGAACTGCCAAAGGAGGTTTTAGATGAATGAAACAACGCTGGAGCTTTTCGAAGATCTAGACATCAATGTGCTGCTTAGGATTTTGGATAACCTGCCATGCGATGTGTCATTTGTAGATAAAGACGATAATGTAGTGTATTTTAATCTGCCAAGAGATGGAAGGACATTTGCAAGAACAAAACTAGACATTGGCAGAAAAGTACAAAAATGCCATCCCCCAAAGAGTTTGCATCTAGTGCAAAAAATCCTTGATGATTTTAAGGCAAAGAAGCGAAAATCGGCTGATTTCTGGATTAATTTTCAGGATAAGTTTTTATATATAAGATATTTTCCCGTTTATGATGAAAATGGAGAGTATTTTGGCACATTAGAAGTTATGCAAGATGTATCGCAAATAAAAAAATTAGAAGGCCAAAAAAGGCTTTTAGATGAGGAAAACTCCCTTTGAGTGAAAATTTTAGTTAAAAAAAATTAAGATAATTTTTAAATTTTTGACATATGTCAATTTCTTTTTTAAAAAAAGCGATTATATTAGATTAAAATAGACAAACAAAGGGGGTAGTATGGGTTTTCTAGAACGTTATTCTTTTTTTAAAAAGTCTCAAAAAAGCGCAGATGGCTTTAGTGAGACAAGGTATGAGGATAGGACATGGGAAAATGGTTACAGGAATAGATTTGCTTATGATAAAGTAGTAAGAAGCACACATGGCGTAAATTGCACTGGCTCTTGCAGCTGGCAAATTTATGTAAAAAATGGCATTATTACATACGAGATCCAACAAAACGATTACCCCCAAACCCAAGTTGGTCTTCCAGAATACGAACCGCGCGGCTGCCCAAGTGGTGCAAGCTACTCAAGCTACCTATACAGTCCACACCGTATAAAACATCCTATGATTAGAAGTGAGTTATTAAGATTATACAGGGAAAAAAGGAAAACTCTAAACCCAATAGAAGCTTGGCAAGCAATTGTAGAATCAAGTGATAGTAAACTCTACAAGCAAAAGCGCGGTGCCGGTGGTTTTGTAAGGG
>JBFWJP010000238.1:0-2664 GCA_050253135.1 Desulfurella sp.
AAGGCTAAAAAATGGCGATACAAAAAAATGCGCTTTGTATATTTTTGATAAATCCACAAACGAGTTAACGAAAAATTTAGAATTTGATAATGTTAAAAATTTTGCAAAACTCGTGATGAATTTTGAAAGGATAGATCATAAACCATATCTATGTTTAGCCGATTACTTTAGAAATGATATAGATGATATTGTGGCTTTTAGTTTAGTGTCTGCTGGAAATAAATTCTCAGAATTTGAAAAAAATCTATTTAAAGCTGGTGAGTATAAAAAATACCATTTAATTCATGGTCTTGGTATAGAATTAACCGAAAGTTTAGCCCAGATAGTACATAAACACATAAGAATAGAGCTAGGTATATCAAATAAAGAATCACAAAGCTTAGAAGATGTTAATTTCTCAATGAAATCTTACCAGGGAGCTAGATACTCGCCTGGTTACCCATCCTGTCCAGACTTAAGTTTAAACGATGCAATATTTAATTTATTAGAACCTTACGAATACGGCGTAAAATTAACAGAAAACCATCAAATTGTACCCGAACAATCCACAGTTGCAATTATACTACATCACAAAGATGCAATTTACTTTTAAATAAGCAAAAAAGCTAAGCGTTTGCCTAGCCTTCTTGCTCTATAGATAAGGAGGGATAGACTATATCGAAAAATGATACTTTTCTTTTAGTGTTTTGTATATGGTCTCACCCACATATCCAGGGTTTTCAATAACATGTACACCTGCTTCTTTTAGGGCTGCGTATTTGGATTCAACAGTACCTTTTTTGCCCATTATGATTGCGCCTGCATGACCCATTCTTCTGCCCGTTGGAGCGCTTGCGCCTGCAACAAATGCAAATACAGGTTTTGTAACATAGGCTTTTATGTATTCTGCGGCTTTTTCTTCTGCATCGCCACCGATTTCACCTACTATCATAACGGCTTCTGTTTCTGGATCTTGTTCAAATTTTTCAAGCCAGAAGATATAGTCTGTACCTACTATTGGGTCTCCACCTATACCTAAACAGGTAGATTGTCCAAGGCCTACTTTAGAGATTTGGTCTGCTGTCTCATATAGCAGTGTACCGCTTCTTGAGATTATGCCAATTGAGCCTCTTTTAAAGATGTGGCCTGGCATTATGCCTATCTTTGATGCTTCTGGTGTAATAATGCCTGGACAGTTCGGCCCAATAAGAATAATGCCTTCTTTTTCAATTACCCTTTTGACCTTTACCATATCAAGCACTGGGATGCCTTCTGTAATGCACACAATGATCTTTATTCCGCTTCCTACTGCCTCTAGTATAGCATCTGCAGCAAACGGGGGTGGAACAAATATGAGGCTGACATTAGGGTTTGTTTTTTGAACAGCTTCTTCTACAGTATTAAATACAGGGATGCCTTCTATATCTTGACCGCCTTTGCCTGGTGTTACACCGCCTACTACCTTTGTGCCGTAATCCCTGCAGGCTAGGGCGTGATATTTACCTTCCTTGCCAGTAATACCTTGAACTATTACTCTGCTTGTTTTATATACAGCTATAGCCATATTTATTTCTCCTTCTTATTGGTTTCTTTTGGTGTCTCTTTTTGATGATCTTGGTTTTTCACTTTTGTTATTTGTGTTATCATGTTGGCTGCTTCTTTGATATCATTTGCTACAGAGAAAGCTAGGCCACTGTTTTTTAGCATCTCCATGCCTTCTTCTTTATTCATACCTGTAAGTCTTACTACAATGGGCACTTTTACATCTACAGTCTTTAGTGCCTGCAAGATGCCGTTTGCCACTTTATCGCATCGCACAATACCACCAAAGATGTTTATAAACAAAGCTTTTACTTTTGAGTCTCTGGTTATAATTTCAAAGCCTTTTGCTATAGTATCTGGTGTGGCCTCTCCACCTACATCAAGAAAGTTAGCTGGGCTTCCACCTGCAAACTTAATAACATCCATTGTAGCCATAGCAAGGCCAGCGCCATTTACCATACAGCCTATATCACCATCTAGCTTTATAAAGTTTAAACCTGCAAATCTAGCTTCAAGCTCATCTGGATCATACTCAGTTAAATCTCTCATTTTGGCTACTTCTTTTCTTCTAAATATCGCATTATCGTCTATTTCAATCTTTGCATCAAGGGCTACTAGGTGGTCTGTGTCTGTTACAACAAGGGGGTTCATTTCTAAAAGGGAGCAGTCTTTATCCATAAAAAGCTTGTATAGGTTGCTTACAATCTTTGATATTTCTTTTTCCTGCTCTACTAAATCAAGATCATACTTTAGCCTTCTTATCTGGTAGGGCAAAAAACCTACTGCTGGATCTATTGGTATCTTTATGATATCTTCTGGGTAGAGTTCGCTTACCTCTTCTATACTCATGCCGCCTCTTTTTGAAGCGATAACCGCAGGCTTTCCTATTGTCCTATCTATAGTAATAGAAAAGTAGAGTTCTCTTTTGATGCTTGATACTTTCTCAACAAGGAGTTTTCTTACTCTTGCACCCTGAGGGCCTGTTTGGGCTGTAACAAGCGTTTTACCAAATAACTCTTGGGCAATGTCGCGCGCTTCGTCTGCGGTTTTAGCGATCTTTACACCGCCTGCTTTGCCTCTGCCACCTGTTAAAACCTGTGCTTTTAAAACAACAGGGAAACCCAACTCCATTGCAACCATCCA
>JBFWJP010000239.1:0-2662 GCA_050253135.1 Desulfurella sp.
ATATAATAAAAGACGCTTCTTTAGCTTTTTTCGAGTAAAATTTTTCCATAGTTGAAATTAAATCTATCAAAAATATTTTTTCTAGTCAATAATTTATACCATTAATACAATATTTTTGAAAACATAATTATATTTAAAAAAATATACCGCTATATTAATAAATTTATTTATTTTTTTATTGACAATCCGACTAAATATATGTAAAGTGGAATAAAGTGGAATAAAGTGGAATGTTAAGAGGACATTTTGAGTGCATTTTAGACGATAAGGGAAGAATAAAAATACCCTCTAAATTCTTAGAAATTCTACGGGATAATGGCGTTAACACGCTCATTATGACCTTTTTTGACCAATCAATATACGCCTATCCTAAAAATACTTGGGAAGAACTTGAGTCAAAAGCGCTAAATTTACCTTTAACAAATAAATCAGCTCGAAGATTTAAGAGAATGTTTTTTTCTAGCGCAATAGATGTTAATCTGGATTCTCAAGGAAGGATAATAATACCACAAACCCTAAGACAACTTGCAAATATAGAAAAAAATATCGTGGTACTTGGAAATTTAGATCACATAGAGCTTTGGTCTAGCCAAAACTGGCAGCAAGAAATGGAGCTTCTAAGGCAAGATGAAGACAAGCTAGCGCAAGAAATAGAAAGTCTTGGTATAAAACTATGACACATAAAAGCGTGCTGCTAAAAGAGTCAATGGAATTTCTACAACCTAAATCTGGTGGCATATACCTTGATTTAACATTTGGTGGCGGTGGACACAGTAAACAAATTTTAGAGCTCAGTGAACCAAATGGTATAGTTGTTGCATTTGATCAAGACTTTTACGCAATTGAGTGCGCATTAAAATTAAAAGAAACCTACAAGGATAGACTTATAGTTATAAAAGAAAATTTTTCTAAATGTTATACAAAGCTTTTAAGCATGGGTTATAAATTTTTTGATGGCATAATCATGGATATAGGCGTGTCCTCTTTTCAATTAGACGATGCACAAAGGGGTTTTAGCTTTCTAAAAGATGGACCTCTAGATATGAGAATGAATAAAGATAACCCGCTAAGTGCTAAAATTATTGTTAACCAATGGACCAGACACGAATTAGAAAGTATTATACGAGATTATGGTCAAGAGCGTTTTGCAAAAAAAATTGCAGCAAAAATAGAAGAACAAAGAGCTAAAGCACCTATTGAAACTACGCTTGAGTTAGCAAATATTGTAAAAGAAGCCCTACCCCATTACTATTACAAAAAAATCCACCCTGCTACAAAAACTTTTCAAGCGTTAAGGATAGCAGTAAACTCTGAGCTTGATAACTTAAAAGAAGGTTTAGTCAACGCAATAAAGCTTCTAAAACCTCAATCAAGGCTTGTTGTGATTAGTTTTCACTCGCTTGAAGACAGAATAGTAAAAAATATTTTTAAAGACTACTCACAAAAAAAAATAGTTACAATACTAACAAAAAAACCCATTGTGCCATCTTTAGAAGAAACAAAAGAAAACCCAAGGGCCCGCAGTGCAAAACTAAGAAGCATTGAAAAAATTGGAGGTATGTATGATTGATTATTCTAACTATTTAGAAGCATCATCTAAAACTTTTGAGACAACGCAAGAATCTATTAGCTTTGCGCCTATCGTGCTAAGCAAAAAATTGATGATACTAAGCTCAATTTTTCTTATTTTAATCATACTAAATGTCGTTGTTGCCTTAAGGGTATCAATGTTAAATTACAATATAAGCAATCAAGAAAAATTACTTAAAAATTTACAAATTGAAAAAACTGCTCTGCTTAACAAAGCAGATAGCCTAATGAGTACAGATAAAGAATTATTAGAAGCAAGCAAACTTGGTTTAAAACCAATAAATACTGATCAAATTAGATTTTACCAGTGAAAAAAGCGCGATTTCAGTTATTGTTTTTTTTTATTATAATTGGTTTTTTATTGGTATTTTTTAAAGCTTTTTTGGTTCAGATCGCAGGTATCAAAAATTATAAACAAGAATACAATAAATTTGTAGAACCAATCATAGAATTACAAGGCAAAAGGGGAAATATCTACGATTGTAATAACAAAACACTTGCATTAGATGTACCCAATTTTCAGCTTTTTGTAGATCCAAAGTTTTATTTAGAATACAATAAAACTGATGATAAAAATTTCTTTAGCTATATTAATTCACATTTCAACATAAATATCAAAGAAATTATAGAAAAAAATAAAAACTCAAGGTACATTAATTTAGGTACCATAAACCCAAAAGACGCTGTTTGGGTGAAAGATAACCTGCCAAAAGGATTTGGGTTGATTAAAAATTATGAAAGGTTTTACCCTTATGCCAACAATGTCTCTAAAATTATTGGATTTTGTGGGAAAAACAATCAGGGACTTGAAGGATTAGAAAAGGAGTATAATCTATACCTTTCGGGCCAAAATATAAAGCAAAGAATAAAGATTACACCATATGGAAACTTTGAGTTTTCCAAACAACCCCTAAATGGTGCAAATTTGCACCTTACCATTAATGAAGATATACAAAACTACCTTCATTTTCAACTAAAAGAAGCTTTAAAAGAGCGAAAAGCAAAAATGGTAATTGGTATTATTGCTAAACCAGATGGTGCTATTGTTGCAATGGACAGCGTACCTAGTTAC
>JBFWJP010000240.1:0-2661 GCA_050253135.1 Desulfurella sp.
AGTTGATAATTTATTATATAAAGCTAAACGTAACGGCAAAAACAGAGTAGAAATAGAGGTATACAACGCAAAGAAGCCAGGTTTGCCAGGTTCTGGTGATCATATAAACAAACTGTAAAGTCCGTTTATATTGGACGTCTATTCTGTTTTTGACTGCTTCACCTTGATCTGCAAGCTGGATTATTTTTTGTGCTAAAGCCGTATCGGTTAAGCTGTACATTGCAATGTATAGTGTTTTAGGTATTAGTGCTTTTTGCAGTCAGTTTATATCTACTGTTTGTAAATTTGTTTCTGGTGAATAATAAGTAACAGTGTAAGCAAAAGAATTGGACAGCATTAGAGATTGAGACAAAACTAAAGACAAGCCCAAAGAAACGGCTAGCTTTTTTATACTAAAAAAACTCACAGTGAGAGCCTCCTTTTTTAGCTGTTTTTGTTTTTTTAATTTTAAATTTTTCAGCCCAAAACACCACTAAAAATTTTTTCCTACATAATATGTATTTTTGCAGTGTTTTTTCGGATTCACATTATAATATTGAATATCAACGCTTAATACAGATATAAAAATACGGACCATAAGATAGCTGATATTTGTCCGATATTTGTCCGACAAGATTTTGAAGAAGAAAAAGATTTGTTTCAAGATATTTTCAAGATTGGCTTAAAAACAAGATTTTTAATGGTGCCGGGGGCGGGAATCGAACCCGCATGGGATTGCTCCCACTGGATTTTGAGTCCAGCGCGTCTACCAGTTTCACCACCCCGGCTTTAAGTTTAAAACAATATTATTATGAACCAATAAAAAAGTCAAGTTGTAATTATTTTAAAAACTTTTCTTTAGTTCAAAAAGAATTTTGCCTAAATCTTTTATGTTGTCCTGTTTTAATTCTGTAGTTTTGTAGTCAAATTTATTACCTAAAAATTCTCTAAAATCTTCTAAAATAAACAAAGATCCAGATTTATCTGTACCAGGCAAAATTAAATAAATGAAGCTATTGCTTTCGCTAAAAAAAGCATCTGAGTTCCTTAATACTTTATTTAAAAGCTCAAATGCATATTTTAGATCCTTTGGATCTTCGAACTTTAATATTGCAATAGAAAAAAGATCCAATGAATCTATTGACTCATCCAAATTTAGCTCTTTTTTTACTCTTGAGATATTTGCAAAAGAATAATTAATCAAACTTTGCAAGCAAGACAAATCAAACACCTGCGCCATTTTGTACCTCTTTTTGCTAAACTTACGAGAATTATATAATTAAAAAGATTTATTTTCAAGTAAATTGCTTATTTGTATAAAATATTACTTAGATTTTACTTTTATGCAATAAAAAGTAAAATCAAAAGATTTTGTAAGGAGGTTCAGTTTTATGTTTAAAAAATTTCTAGCTTCATGTGTTGTTGTAGGTCTTATGGTTTCACCAGTTTTGGCTAACCAAAATGCAACAAAGAAAGCTCCTGTAAAAACCGAAAAAAAAGCTCCTGTAAAGAAAGCAAGCTCTGTAAAAGCTCCAACAAAAGCAGCTGCAAAAGCAGCAAAACCGAAAGTAGAAGGCTGCTAAGTCTCTATAAGGCCAAAGTGTAAAATCTTTGGCCTTATTATTGATTTATTTAAAAATAAGCAATATACTTACAATATGACGGTGGACTTTAATGCAGCTGAATTTTTTTCTTTTACATTAAAAAGCATTATTTCTATTTTTGCGATATTGAATCCATTTGGTGCACTACCTGTTTTTGTTAGTTTAACTCAAAATTACTCTAAAAATGATAAGCGATATATTGTGAGGCGCTCTACATACTTTGTATTTGGTATATTAACATTCTTTTTCCTTTTTGGTGAATTAATATTTAAAATATTTGGAATAAACATAGGTTCTTTAGAAGTTGCAGGTGGTATATTATTATCTTTAGTTTCTATAAATATGGTATTTGGCAACCCACACAAAGAACGCACCTCCAACGACGAATTAGCAGAAGCAGAAGATAAAGAAAATATAGCGCTTGTGCCTCTTGCTATACCATTGTTGTCTGGTCCGGGTGCTATTGCGACAGTTATAACACTTTCGACATCAGTTGAAAACTTTTTTCTGTATGCGGCAATTTTTATAGCTATTATTATTTCATGTATTGCAGTGTATCTTGTTCTTATTAGTTCTTCTTATTTAAATAGATTTTTAGGTAAAATTGGCATTGGTATAATTTCGAGGCTCATGGGTATAATATTGCTTGCAATTTCTGTGCAGTTTATAGTGAATGGCTTAAAAATACTGTTTCCTGTAATAGTGGGTAAATAGTGAAAATAAATATTAGAAAAACATTTCAAAATCTATTCAAAATATTAATTTGACTAAATGGATTTTTTTAGTAGATTAGGAGTTGTTAATTATTTGTGAGAGGTTAGGATGAGGCAGTTATCAAAAGAAGAGTTTAAAAATTTAACTTATGAAAGGATTTTTGAGCTATTAGAAACAAACGAAAGTGGTTTAAGTGCTGAAGAGGTTGCAAAAAGACAAAAAGAGTTTGGATTTAATGAGATACCCGAAAAAAAAAAAAACTTAAATAATTTTTTTTTTTAAAAATTTTTGGGCCATACCCCCTTGAATAAACAAATTAAAAATTTAATAAAAATTTTTTTAAAAAAATAAAAAAATTGATTAT
>JBFWJP010000241.1:0-2658 GCA_050253135.1 Desulfurella sp.
ATATAAGGTTTGCAAAAGCCCATAAATATTACGATAGATACGGTATAATGCATAATAAATTTGCTATTTTTGACGATAAAATTGTAGAAACTGGGTCTTTAAACTGGACAGCTCAAGCTCCCAAGGCAAACGACGAAAATGTGTTAATTATTGATAGAGTCGATATTGCAAATATCTATAAAAAACAATTTGAGGCATTATGGAATCAAGCAATTCCTGCGAAAGAATAATAGATGCTAATTTAAATCGTTCAAAAGAAGCCCTTCGTGTAGTGGAAGATATACTGAGATTTAATTATAATGATGAGGATTTGGCCACACAAGCAAAAAGCATTCGCGCTACCTTGGGCACTATCGCCAAACAACACATAAAGACAATTGCGCACCGGGATACACAAAATGATTGCTTAACTCAAGTTACATTAAATGAAGAGAAAAAACGTGAATCTCTGTTTGATATATTAATTGCAAACTTTAAGAGGGCTCAAGAATCACTGCGTGTTTTAGAAGAGGTTTTTAAGCTTGTAAACGTTGAGAGTTCTTTATTAAGTAAGCAGTTGAGGTATAAAACATATATATTGGAAAAACAAGTATATGATAGATATTCAAAATATTAGAAACTTTTCTATTATAGCCCATATTGATCACGGCAAGTCAACTCTTGCAGATAGACTAATCGAAAAAACTGGTTCACTAAATAAAAGAGAAATGAAAGAGCAGGTTTTGGATAGTTTAGAAGTAGAGCGCAGACATGGCATTACAGTAAAAGCCCAATCTGTGAGGATGGAGTATACTTTTAATGGTTGTTTGTATGAGCTAAATATGATAGATACGCCAGGCCATGCAGATTTTTCGTATGAAGTTTCAAAAAGCCTGTCAGCATGCGAAGGAGCTTTGCTTGTAGTAGATGCAACACAAGGCGTTGAGGCACAGACTGTTGCCAATTTGTATCTGGCTTTAGAAAATGATTTAGAGATAATACCTGTTATAAACAAAATAGATTTACCTACGGCAGATATAGAAAAAACAAAAAGCGAAATAGAAAGTTTAGGTCTTGATGTTTCTAATGTAATCTTGATCTCTGCAAAAAACGATATAGGAACCCAAGAAGTCTTAGAAGCAATAGTCAAATACATACCGCCACCAAAAACAAACAATGAAGAGAGTTTAAAAGCACTTATTATAGATTCTTGGTATGATAACTATAAAGGCGTAGTGTGCCTTGTTAGAGTATTTGAAGGGGAAATTAATCTAAACGATCGCATAATGATATTTTCAAACAAAAAAGAATATAATATAGAAAGTTTGAGTGTTTTAACGCCGAAACCAAAAGATATAGATAAATTGCACGCTGGAGAAGTAGGTATTTTGATATCAAACATAAAAAATATTGAGGATGTTCTTGTTGGCGATACAATTACGCTTGCAAATAATCCTGCAAAACAGGCTCTCAAAGGTTTTAAAAAAATAAAACCTTTTGTATATGCAGGTATATACCCCACAGATACAGAAAAATATGATGACCTTAAAGAGGGGCTTGAAAAACTTAAGCTTAATGATTCAAGTTTAGAGTATGAGCCAGAAAAAAGTGATGCTTTAGGTTTTGGTTTTAGATGTGGCTTTTTAGGCATGCTGCATATGAATATAACCAAAGAGCGCTTAGAAGAGGAATTTGGCTTAGATATAGTTGTTACTACGCCATCTGTTTTGTACAAAGTAGAAAAAACCGATGGTAGTATACTTGAGATATCAAACCCAAAAGACTTACCAGAGCCACAATTTATAAAGGCTATTCTTGAGCCTTATGTAAGTATTGATTGTTTAACGCCAGCTGAATATATCGGCAGCGTATTGAATTTATTGCAGGAAAAAAGAGGGTATCAAAAGAACCTAAGTTACTTATCTTCTAATAGGTGTTTGATTACATACAGTGCACCATTATCTGAGATTATTACAAATTTTTACGATACGCTAAAATCTATTACAAAAGGTTACGCTTCATTTAATTACGAGTTTGAAGGCTATAAACAATCAGACTTGGTTAAAATGATAATTATGATAAACAATGAGCCTATTGATAGTTTTTCGCAGATTATTCACAAAGACAAAGTTTATTATTATGCTCGTGATGTGCTTGCAAAACTAAAGGAATTTGTACCAAGGCAATTGTTTGAAATAAAACTGCAGGCAAAAGTTTCCGGCAAAATTATAGCAAAAGAAGAAATAAAGGCACTAAGAAAAGATGTGCTTGCAAAATGCTACGGTGGCGATATAACACGCAAGAGAAAGCTATTAGAAAAGCAAAAGGAAGGCAAGAAAAAGCTTAAACAATTAGGAAAAGTTGCCATATCAAAAGAAGCTTTTATGAAGCTTTTAGAGCCAGCAAAAAAGTAAAAAAAGGAGCCTTATATGTCAAAAAAATTTTGGGATTGGACAAAATCGATACTTATAGCGTTAATTATTGCACTTTTTATTAGAACATTTTTTATTGAAGCGTTTAAAATTCCATCTGGTTCAATGGAGCCTACGCTTTTGCCCGGTGATTATATACTTGTAAATAAGATATCCACGGCATTAAAATACCATTTACGCATGATTTTTTATGGAAAGGCAAAGACCCTAAAGTAGGTGATATTGTAGTTTTTAGGTACCCGCCAGA
>JBFWJP010000242.1:0-2656 GCA_050253135.1 Desulfurella sp.
GTTTGTCTAAAGCTATAGAATTTTACTTAAATGATTTTGTTTCTGCAAATAATATCGATTATAGATTTAATACATTTAATATAGAGCAAAGACGATTTGATTCACACATAGAAACAAGCATTTATAGAGTTGTTCAAGAAGCTGTATTAAACGTAGTCAAACATTCAAAAGCAAAATTTCTTAAAGTTTTTCTAGAATGGAACAATGGAATTTTAAGAGGTATAATTGAAGATGACGGGATAGGAATTGAAGAGAATCAAAAAAACAATTCAGGTTTTGGCATATACAGTATGAAAGAGCGAATAACGCTTTTGGGTGGGAATTTGGAAATAAATTCAGATAAAGAAAATGGCACTATTATAATTTTTAGTGTGCCAACTTAACATAGCTTATGAAAGATGTTTTTACAATATTAATTGTTGATGATCATAATATTGTTGTCTCAGGCTTAAGAATGCTTATAGAAACCCACAAAATATTTAAAGTAATTGCAGATGCCAACAATGCAACCGATGCCATTGATTTAACTCAAAAATTTAAACCCGACATAATAATGCTTGATATTAGTTTACCTGGAATTAGCGGCTTAGACATCATAAGTAGACTAAAACAGATATCAAATGAATCAAAAATCTTAATTCTAACTATGCACGAGAACCAGATTTATATACAAAAAGCACTTGAAGAAGGCGCATCTGGATACATTTTAAAACACGCGGCAGATGAAGACCTTATCTATGCTTTAAAAACAATTATAAAAGGCGAAATCTACATACAGCCACATTTAGTTAGCAAAATCTATATAAAGAAAAAACAATCTTTCAAAACTCGTGATGAAATAATTTGGGAAACGCTCAGTGAAAGAGAAAAAGAAGTAGCAATACTGGTAGCAAAAGGCTTTACAAATAAAGAAATTGGAGAAAAACTTTTTTTATCAGAAAAAACTGTTGCTACATACAGAATGAGAGCTCTTGCAAAGCTTGAAATGGACAAAACAAAATTGCTAAATTTAATAATTAAATTAAACTTGCTCGAAATGTAAGAAAAAGCCTTACAAATGAAATATATTTTGCCTCATAAGTAGTCTAAAACTATAATAAGATTTCAATAAATATACTATTTATAAATTATTTTTTTAGTTTATTATTAAATAGAAATTTATTATTATTGAAGGAGGACCTATGAGAAAACGCGCAAACAATAAAAATCTTGACACAGACGAAAAACCCACAAGCGCAAGAAGGGCATTGCTTAAAACACTTGGTCTTGGGGTAAGCGGAACACTGATTTTTTCTTTATTTACTAAAAACGCACAAGCGCAAGATCATTCACCACAAAAAACTGCTAGTAGCGAGCAGACTAATGATATTAATATCGATTCAAGCAATCAAATTACTGGGCCATTGCAAAATCACAGATGGATGGGTTGGGAAAATCCTGTATTTGATGCCAATGACGGCTGGAATGACTGGAAGACTATCTTGAATCCAAATAATTTGCCTATCTGGCATGATAGCTTTTCCGAAATACCAAAGACGCATCCAAAACACAAATGGGGCATGGTCATGGATAATAGAAAATGCGTAGGCTGTCAAGCCTGCGTAGTAGCCTGCAAAAGTGAAAATAATGTGCCTTTAGGTGTTTTTAGAACAATTGTTGATGTTATGGAAGTAGGCTCTATTAAACCTGCCCCAAATGGTATGATCATAACGCAAGATGGTTCGTATGAGCCAAATGTAAAAAAATTCATGCTGCCTAGAATTTGTAACCACTGTGATGAGCCCCCTTGTGTCCAAGTGTGTCCTGTAAAGGCTACTTTCAAAAGACAAGATGGCATTGTATTAATTGACTACGAGGTTTGTATTGGATGTGGTACATGTGTCCAAGCATGCCCTTACGATATGCGATTTTTAAATCCTATTCAAATGACAGCAGATAAGTGCACATTTTGCGTACATAGGGTTGATGCTGGCCTTGAACCTGCCTGCGTAACATCGTGTGTTGGTAGAGCAAGAGTTTTTGGAGATCTAAATGATCCAAACAGCGAAGTGTCTCAATTAATTGCGCAATTTCCTACAGGCAGATTAATGATTTCTCAAGGAACAGATCCGCAAGTATTTTATATTAATTTAAATGGAAACCTTGAAGGAACAACATCAATAGATAAGGTGTTTATGGAGTTTACATATACAATTGGTTTTAACACGACAGACTACAAGCAATTGGGTGGAAAAGTGGATCTGCCAACAATAGAAGAAAAGAAAAATCCATTTAAACAATTTGCAGTATAAGGAGGAAATATGTTAGAAGGTCAGTTTTTAGAGACACCTATATGGGGTTTGCCTATTGTTATATACCCATTTTTATCTGGACTTATGGCGGGGGCTTTTGTTATTGATTCGCTGTCGCATTTATTTGGATTTAAAAAATTTGACCCTGTAGCTAAATTAGCAGCAACAGTTAGTTTTGCAATGGTGCTGCTGGCTGCATTTGCACCATTGGTTGATGCATTGCAACCCTCAAGAGCAGTGTGGGAGTTGTATGTAAGAGACCATTTTCCATACTCGCCACTTGGAGTTTTTATAGTCATATGGACACTTTATGTAATTTTGATGTTGTTTGAGATGTATTTTGACTATAGAGTTGATAATGTAGA
>JBFWJP010000243.1:0-2639 GCA_050253135.1 Desulfurella sp.
GCATGCCAGGTTGGCCATCATCGTTGGTAGTCAATACGCAAGTATTTTTAAAACCTGCTTTAAAAAAATTATCAGGCTTAAATAACTATGAAAACACCATTTACTACGTTTCAACTACAAAACCCATGCATTCAAGATTGGGCAAGGATTACTTTAATCGCGCAGTTTTAACGTACACCAATAATGGTCTTTTTGTAGAGCCACTTGAATCGCAAGACACTAGTAATTTCTTCTCAATGGCAAAGGCAAATTGTTTGGTATGGCTTGATGCTTCAATTGGCAATGTAGAAAAAGGAATGCTTTTGCCAGCTATTACAATTGATCAAAACTAATTGGTTAAAACTATTTTATTAGATTAAAGTCTAAACCGCTGGACCCTGGCATTGAAGAACTGATTTTAATGTCGCTTTTTGCTTCTAAATATTTATTCTTTATATCTTCTGGGATATCTTTAAATTCATAGACTACTTTGTCTATAGAAATTTTGCCACCAATTTTTTCTTCAAACGGAAAACCATAAGGCAATATTGCAAGCTGGATGCCACCAGACGATGGTATCACCTGAATAAGAGCAACATCCTCCAAATAATCTTGCACTTTTGTACCTATAACTGTTTCTCCTGTAACAATTTTCACGATTTTAATTTCCATACAAACCCTCCTTCTTAACACTTAAGATTATACAATAATAAGTCTTTGTCAATAATAAAATTAAATTGAGATTTTACAGTTGACAAAACCACTTATTGTAGTCTACAATTAAATAGCTTAAAAAAATTAATGTTTTTTAAAGGAGTGTGTATGAAACTTTTGGCAAGTTTGTTCTTGGTAACGTTTTTTTTAACAGCTACTGCTTTTGCTCAAACCCCAGATAAGGTATTAGCTACGGTGAATGGTTATGAAATCACGCAATCGGCTGTGGATAATATCATAAAATCTCTTCCTGCTGGCGTTGTAAATGACAAAAATATGGCACAAGTAAAAGAAAATGTTTTAAACTCACTTATTAGTGAAAGAGTTTTGCTTGATGAAGCAAAAAAACTCAATTTAGAAAAAGATCCTCAGGTAGCTCAAGAGATTAAAACCCAAACGGATAATATCTTAATAAATGCATTACTACAAAAGAAATTTGGCAATCAAAATTTTACGCCTACAGATAAAGAAATAACAGACTTTTATAACCAAAATAAATCAAAACTCAAGGATTCAAAAGGTCAGATATTACCATTAAGTAAAGTAAAACCTGAGATATCACAGTATTTGATAAATTTGAAGAAAAAACAAGTGTTAGATAATTACATTGAAGAATTAAAAAAACAGGACAAAATCACTGTCAATAAGTAAAAGATGAAATTTTTAACGCTAATTATAGCGTTAGTTTTACTTGCTGGTTGTAGCTATCAACAACCTAAAGTTTTTGAAGTTGTTGCGCCGCAACCAGCACTAATCAATCAAACGCAAAAACCTACTAATTTTTTAGTAGCGGGTTTTTATCCTTATTGGGAACAATCGAAATTTCCTCCTCAAATTGCAATAAATAATAGCATAAACGTATTATACCATGCTTTTGTATGGCCAGATAGAGACGGCAATCTTGTTGTACCAAAAAACTTTGATAATAAAGAAGTTGTAGATATTGCTAAAAACAAGAACATAAAAGTTATTTTATCAGTAGGTGGTGGTAATACATCTAGTTATTTTTCAAGCGTGTTAAACAATCCCTCATCATTTCAAAACTTTGGTGATCAATTAATTAATTTTATTGAGAAAAACAAGTATGATGGTGTAGATATAGATTGGGAATTTCCAAAAAATTCAACCGATACTTCTAATCTGAACAAATTTGTTCAATTTTTGAGGCAAAGTCTTGGAAATGATTACACAATTAGTGTTGATTTACCTTATGCAAATTATAGTGGCAGATATTTTGACATTGATTTTTTAAAAAATTTTGTAAACTACTTTGTTGTTATGTCATATGATTATTCTGGAGCTTGGAGTTCAATTAGTGGTTACAATGCTCCGCTAAAATCAGGCTTTTGCAATACGCATGATATACAAAAAAGTATCGAATACTGGCTCGCAAGGGGAATTGATTCTAAAAAAATACTTCTTGGTATACCATTTTATGGCAGAGCTTTTAATGCTGACGAACCATGCCAAGAATTTAATCAATCTTTCGCTGCTACATATAGAAATATATTATCCCTTCTAAAAAATGAAAACTACCAATATTTTTGGGATTTTATGACAAAAACACCATATTTAGTAAGTAAAAAGAACAAAATTTACTATAGTTTTGACGATTCATCATCAATCAATGATAAGATCCTCTACGCTTTTCGAATGAATTTAGGTGGTATTGCGATATGGGAAATAACGCAAGATATAGTAGATAATCATCACCTATTGTTACCAGAGATTGTTCAAACAATTAAAAATAATCAGTTATTAAACTAGAACAGATTTTGCTACACTTAGCTTTGGAGGTGTTTGATGCTAAGTGGTATTTATACATCAGCAAGCGCGATGATTATTGCAGCTCAATGGGTCAACAACATTGCCAATAACATAGCAAACTCAAATACTGTTGGTTTTAAAAGTGAAGGTATTAATCAAAAAAGCTGGTCAGAATTTAA
>JBFWJP010000244.1:0-2632 GCA_050253135.1 Desulfurella sp.
CACTATTTCTTTTACAGCATTTAAATACTTTTGTCAAGTTAATAAATAATAGGGCCTAAAACACATAAATTCTTTAAATTAATTAAGCAAAAAATATATTTAGTATAAATACAAATTAGATAAAAAATTTTATTAATTTTTTATATGATAAAATCATCTGTATGTTAAGTTTTTATTGTTTTTAAAATGTTTACTTAATATATATATAACTTATTAATCTATTTATTTCGTACTTTAATATTATTTTATTTAAAAAAATAGGAGGTTGATATGGATAAGTATACTAAATTATTTGCTAATTATGTGGTAAATGTCAAAAACATACCGCAAGAGTCGAGTCACGAAGCCAAAAGGCGAATACTTGATTCTTTTGGTGTTATGTATGCAGCATTTTTAGAAGACACACCAAAAGCAGCAAGGAAGTATGCTTATAATTTTAAGGTAGATGATGGTGCGTATCTTTTTGGTTTGCCTGTAAAAACTACACCAGAAGTTGCTGCATTTGCAAATGGTGTTTTGGTTAGGTATCTTGACTTTAATGACACTTATTTGTCAAAAGAACCTTTGCATCCTAGTGATTGTATACCTGGTTTGTGGGCGGTTGCCGAATGGAAAAAGCTTAGCGGTAGAGAGCTTTTAGAAGCTATTACAATTGCTTATGAAATTGGCGTAAACCTTTGTGATGCAGCAAGTTTAAGGAAACATGGTTGGGATCATGTAAATTACGTTACAATCATGGAAGTTTGTGGACTTGGAAAGTTGTTGAAATTAGAAGGTGAAGTTATAGAGCATGCCATTTCTTTGGCTTTAATACCAAACTTATCTGCACGTCAAACTAGGGCAGGTGAACTGTCAATGTGGAAAGGTGCAGCTGCTGCAAATTCTACAAGAAATGCAATCTTTGGAACGCTGTTAGCTATGAATGGGATGAGCGGGCCTTATCAGCCTTTCGAAGGTGAGATGGGATTTTTTAAGCAAGTGCTTGAAAAAGAGACATTTGACGATCAAGCTCTTGCGCCTATTATTAATTTAAAAGAACCAACAAGAATCTTAGATACTTATATTAAATTTTACCCAGTTGAGTATCATGCTCAAAGTGTTGTAGATATTGTAAAGAAGCTACATCATTACGTGCAGTCCAAAGAAGATATTGAATCAATCCATATCGACACATTTAAAGCTGCGTATGAAATTATTGCAAAAGATAAAGAAAAATGGGAACCAAAAACTAAAGAAACTGCAGATCATAGTATCCAGTATATTACAGTGGTAGGTTTAATAGATGGCAATGTAACAAAACATTCATTTAGCAAAGAAAGACTGAATGATCCCATTGTTAAAAACATTCTTTCTACTAAGACAACACTAGCTGAAAAAGACGAGCTAACGGCAGGTTACCCAGATGGCATACCAAATAGAGTAACGCTTAAAACCAAAGATAAAAAAGTTTATACAGAAGAAGTAAAATACCCACGTGGACATGCAAAAAACAAGATGAGTGATGAAGAAGTTATTGAAAAATTCAAAAATAATACCGAGGGCATCTTAACAAACACTGAAATGGATAGGGTTATTGATGTGGTAATGAACTTAGAAAAGTGCGAAGATGTTTCTAAACTGGCAGACATTTTGAGGGTATAAAAATGAGTTGGCTTGTGGAAGAACATTTAACTAATCCACATCAAAAATTAAAAGAATTGTTGGAAAGTAGGGATATTTTAGCTGTTGTTGGGGTTTTTAACCCAATAAGTGCCCTTATAGCCCGTCAGGTAGGTTTTGAGTGTTGCTATCTATCAGGTGCAGCGCTGACTGCTAGTCTTGGCATGCCAGATTTGAGCTTAATTGAGTTAAATGAAGTAGCAGCAATGAGTACCTATATTTATAGGGCAAGTGGTTTACCTATGATAGTTGATGTGGATGTGGGCTTTGGTGAAGTTTTGAATGTTGCCAAGACAGCTAAAACTATGCAAGAAGCAAAAGCCGCAGCTATACAGATTGAAGATCAAGAGCTTCCCAAAAAGTGTGGCCACCTATCTGGTAAACATGTAATAGAAACGCAAAGAATGATGCAAAAAATAAAAGCCGCAAAAAAAGTAGCAAAGGATTTGCTAATTGTAGCAAGAACTGATGCTAAAGCAGTAAATGGCCTTAAAGATGCTATAGACAGGGCCAATCATTATATTGAAGCAGGTGCTGATATTATTTTTCCAGAGGCATTAGAAACGAAAGAAGAGTTTAGAGAATTTGCTTTGAATGTTAAGTCTCCTTTACTTGCTAATATGACGGAATTTGGTAAAACTCCATACATTTCACTTGAGGAATTTAGGGATTTGGGTTACAAGATAGTAATTTTTCCTGTAAGCGCTCTTCGTGCAGCAAATTATGCTATAAAGAAAACATTTGAGTATATTAAACAAAATGGAACACAAAAAGGAATTTTAAATCAGATGCAAACAAGGCAAGAACTTTATGAATTAATCAAGTACAATGAGTATGAAGACTTCGACAAAGCAATCTTTGAAAAATAACTATTATACTTTAAGAAAGGAGGTATAGTATGAAATTTAAAGAAAAGCTTATGGAAAAAATCGAGGTTCAATGGAAAGAAGTTACTAATCTTTTAATAGACTAC
>JBFWJP010000245.1:0-2613 GCA_050253135.1 Desulfurella sp.
TGGAGCCCATAACACGAAAGTAACAGCAAGGGCAGGTAAAGATTTAACTGCTAGCATTGCAAGCGGTATACTAACAATAGGGCCTAGGTTTGGAGGTGCTATTGATTCCAGTGCAAAATATTTTAAGATGGCTTACTACAAAGGTATGGAGCCCGAAGAATTTGTTGAATATATGAAAAATGTTGAAAAAATACCTATACCCGGAATTGGACATAGAATTAAATCTACAAGAAACCCTGATAAACGAGTCGAATTAATAAAGAATTATGTTTTTAAAAGATTTCCAAAAGCCGATTTACTGCACTACGCGCTAAAAGTTGAAAAAATTACTACATCTAAAAAAGAAAATTTAATTTTAAATGTTGATGGGACTATAGGTGCATCTTTTATTGATATGTTTTGGTCGCTTGGGTATAGCGATTCAGAAATTGATAAATTAATTAAAGATGGCGCTTTAAATGCTTTTTTTGTAATTGGCAGAACCATTGGCTTAATCGGACATTATTTGGATGAAAAACGCTTAGAAATGCCATTGTATAGGCACCCAGTGGATGATATTCTATATGATGTAGGAAATATTGTAGAATCGTAACCAGAAAAATTTTCTTCTGGTTATATTGCATACGTATTTTGGATGCACAATGTAAATTTAATTAATAATTAAATAAAATATGTATTTATTTTAACTACTAATTGAAAATTTGCAAAAATTTTTATTTTATGATATTTTTTAATTTAATGAGCCTAAAGGAGGAGTTAAAGTGGATATCAAAACACTAAAAGATATTATCAAGATTGTAGAGAATAGCCAGTTTGTAGAGTTTACTTACAAAGATGATGAGCTTGAAATTACATTGAAAAAGAAAGAAGCGTTCCCAGAGAACGTTGCACCTGCAGATAGCTTTAGAGTAACCGAAGTTATACCTCAACCTCAATATCAAACACAAACTATTACAGCCCAAAGCACAACGCAAGAATCTACTCAAGACCCTAATTTAATTGAGATAAGATCGCCTATGGTTTCTACATTTTATAGAGCACCAGCACCAGATGCAAAACCCTATGTAGAAGAAGGTCAAAAAGTTAGAAAAGGCGAGGTGCTTTGTATTTTAGAAGCTATGAAGATAATGAATGAGCTTGAAGCTGAGTTTGATTGCACAATTGAAAAGATTCTTGTTGAAAATGCTCAAAAAGTAGAGTTTGACCAACCATTATTTTTGGTTAGAAAGGTTAGCTAAAAGGTATGTTTAAGAAAATATTTATTGCCAATAGGGGTGAAATAGCCTTACGGATAATCAGAGCATGCAAGGAACTTGGCATTAAAACTTGTATTGGTTATTCCGTTGAAGATAAAGACTCTATCCCTGTTATGCTTGCAGACGAAGCTATTTGTATAGGGCCGGCTCAATCTATGCAGAGCTACCTTAATTTATTTTCTTTAGCTCAAGCTATTCATAATTCTGGTGCAGATGCAGTTCACCCAGGGTATGGTTTTTTGAGTGAAAACCCCACATTTGTTAAAATTTGCAATGATTTGGATGTAGTGTTTATTGGCCCAGATGAAGAAACTATTGCACGCCTTGCGGATAAGTCTAAGGTAAAGCAAATACTAAAAGAAAACGGTATACCTACCATACCAGGAAGTGATGGGGCAGTAAAAAATATCGAAGAATTAAAATCTGTTGCAAACGACATAGGATACCCTATATTACTAAAAGCTTCATGGGGTGGTGGCGGCAGAGGAATGAGAGTTGTGCGCAATGAAAACGAGCTTGTTAATGAATTTAATGCGGCACAAAGTGAAGCTAAAAGTTCGTTTGGCAGAGAAGATATATATGTGGAAAAATTTATAGAGCACCCAAGACATATTGAAGCGCAAGTTATTGGCGATAAGTTTGGCAATATTGTACATGTAGGAGAAAGGGACTGTACACTTCAAAGAAGACATCAAAAAGTACTTGAAGAGTCTCCAAGCCCTTACTTAGACGATCAAAAAAGAGTAGAATTTTTAGAAACAGCCGTTAAAGCAGCTTCTATTTTGAAGTACTGGAATGCTGGTACACTAGAATTTTTGTTTGATGAAGACAAAAATTTTTATTTTATTGAGATTAACACTCGTATTCAAGTAGAGCATCCAGTAAGCGAGACGGTTTATGATGTAGACTTAATCAAAGAGCAAATTATGGTAGCTTATGGCTATGAGTTATCTTTTAAACAAGAAGAGTTAAATCCAAAATGTTGTGCAATAGAGTGTAGGATTAACGCAGAAGATTCAGAAAAATTTATACCATCGCCTGGTAAAATCAAGTTTTTGTTTATACCACAAGGTTCGCATACGCGCGTAGACTCCCATATTTACTGTGGCTACAATGTAAGCCCCTATTATGACTCTATGATTGCAAAGCTTATTGTTAGTGGTAAAACACGCGAAGAAGCCCGAATAAGAATGTTAAACAAATTAGATGAATTTAAAATTGAAGGTATAAAAACAAACATACCATTCTTTCAAAAAATATTAACCTCCCAGGATTTTATAAATAATACCTACGATACAAATTTTATAGATAGGGTATTTTTAAATCATCACAAATAATTTCCAAAAATTGCTTCTTT
>JBFWJP010000246.1:0-2594 GCA_050253135.1 Desulfurella sp.
GGCCACTTATGCGAGTTTTACCTAAGCTAATACCGGCTACTATATTTGTGCCGTAATCTAAGCAAAGCTTAGTATGTAAAATACCCTGCTTGCCAAGCCCCTGCACTATTGCTTTTGTTGTTTTATCAATCAATATACTCAAGACTTACCCCTAGATAATAAAATAGCCTTTTCAATGCCTTCTTTTAAGTTTTTGACAAGCGTGATGTTGCCGTTTTTAAATGTGCTTAACATTTCAATTGCTTCGTTTTTGTTTGCACCCTCAAGTCTTGCTATAATAGGCAAGTTAAAGTTATAAGTATCGCAAAAATCCATAAGCGAGCTTGCAACTATATCACATTTTACAATACCGCCAATAATATTAACAAACACAACTTTTACCCTATTGTCTTGATAAATGATTTCTAAGGCTTTTGTAATAGATTCTTTTGTTGCACTACCTTTAATATCTAAAAAATTTGCACATTTCCCGCCGTAGTCTTCTATTGTATCCAAACAAGCCATAGCAAGCCCTGCTCCATTTACAACCATAGCTATATTGCCATCGAGTTTTACATAATTTAAATTATTCTGGCTTGCTTGGTACTCAAGCGGTTCCTCTTGAAGTATATCCCTGTAGAGTAAAATTTCATCTTGCCTATATAGGGCATTATCATCTATGACAATTTTAGCATCAAGTGCAAAAAAATCTTCGCCTGTATCAATTAAAGGGTTTATTTCTACAAGCTCAGCATCGATATCTTTGTACAGTGCAAAAAGATTTGACAATAGCGTAATAAACTTGTTTGCTTGGTCTTTTTCAAAATTAAAAGAACACAGTGCTTTTTTTGCATAAAATTGGGCAAAACTAAGCAGAGGATCTATACAAACAATATTGCTTGTGCTTTGCCTAAAAACTTCCCCTATGTCAACACCACCTTCTTTTGAGGCAAGTATCACATTGCACCGCTTGTTTTTATCAGCAAAGATACTCAAATACAACTCTTTTTTGCCATAGAGTGCTTCTTCTATGTAAACGGCAGAAACAATTTTTCCTTCTTTTGGGGTTTGGGGTGTTGTTAAGCGCTTTCCTAGAAATTTTTGGCAAAATCCTATAGCCTCTTTTTTTGATGATATTTTTTGTACGCCGCCAACTTTGTTTCTTGCGCCTGCATGGATTTGTACTTTTGCAATATACGTTTTGTCTTTCTCAAATGTATAGCTTTCTATTTGTTTAGCATCTGTTATTACAAAACCTTTTGGTACATTTATACTATAGCGTTTTAGTAGCTCTTTTGCCTGGTACTCGTGTATATTCATTTAATATAATGTTAGCATTTTTTTAACTTTGGCGCAAGTAAAATTTACTCAAAAAGATCATAAAAGCTTGATTTTGAAATAACGATATCTGTAAATTCGCCAACAGACCTTTCGTGTTTAAGTTTTATAGAACCGTCAATTTCTGGGGCATCTAGGTAGCTTCGTGCTGTTTTGGGACTATCAACAATGACTTTTAGTTTTTTTTCAACAAATCGTTTTAAGTTTTCTTTGCTTAAATTTTTTTGGGTAGAAAGCAGTAATGCCCTTCTTTTTCGCCTTATATTGTAGGCAACGCTAGCGCTATAAGAAGCGCTTTTTGTGTTTTCTTCCTTCGAATACTCAAACGCACCAAGCCTATCTATTTTATAGTTTTGCACAAAATCCAATAACTCTTTAAAGTCTTTTTCTTCTTCGTATGGAAAGCCTACGATAAAAGTTGAGCGTATTGCAACATCGTATCTTGAAAGTTTATCGAATAACTCACATATAAATTTTTTACTGTAATTTCTGCGCATGAGTTTTAAGATTTTATCGCTTACATGTTGAAGTGGTATATCAAAGTAAGGCACGATGTTTTTTGAAAAAACAATCGTTTCTATAAGCTCATCTGTAATCGACGAGGGGTATAAGTATAAGACCCTTACCCAGAAATCACCATTAATTTTGGATAAATCTTTTAGCAAGGCTGATAAATTATTATTATTGTAGCAAGATGTATCTTGAGCTATAAGGACAACTTCTTTAATGCCACTGTCTATTAATTGTAAAAATTCATCTTTTATATCATTTATGCTTTTTTCTCTATATGGACCTCTTATTTGTGGTATTGTGCAAAAACTGCACCTATGGTTGCAACCATCCGAAATTCTCAAATATGCATACGGATATGTTGTTACAATCCTTTTTTCAACACCAAATTGCCTTGCTGAATTACAGTAATTAAATTTTTTATCTAAGCTTATAGAATCTACACTATTTGTATCTATAAACACATCAATTTCTGGGATTTGAGGTTCTATTTGATTTTTAAACCTGCTAATAAGGCATCCTGCCACGATAAGTTTTTGGTTTTCCTTTTTGTTTTGTGCTATTTCTAGAATCGTATGTATAGATTCTTTTATAGCCTTTTGGATAAATGCACATGTATTTACAAACAAAATATCTGCTTCTTGTGGGTTATACACAAACTCTATATTTTGTTTTGAAAGTTCATGCAAAATATTTTCTGTATCAACTAAATTTTTTGGACAACCTAAATTAACCGAATAACACTTCATGACAAAATCTTCTTAAAT
>JBFWJP010000247.1:0-2592 GCA_050253135.1 Desulfurella sp.
GGCTGTTGCAAGCGTTGCAGGTATAATGGGCGCAAAGCAAACCCCCCACTTAATACCTATGTGCCACCCCCTAAACATTGAACAAATCAATATCTATTTTTAACTAAACGATGAAAATAGTACTATCAAAGTGATTTCTACAGCCAAAATTACAGCCAAAACCGGTGTTGAGATGGAAAGTTTATGCGCTTGCTCAATTGCTGCGCTTACCATTTACGATATGTGTAAATCGATTGATAAAACTATTGAAATAACAGATATTTATTTACTCAAAAAAAGTGGTGGCAAATCTGGTGAGTTCGAAAGAAAAACCTAAGCTGTAAAAATTTGCCTATTCTAATAAATTCGTTATAATAAACTTAGTTATGTATAAAAGTTTAAGCAGATGAAAGAAAACTTTTTTAAAAAATTACCTATAATTATTTATAAATCTAGAGTTAGTATAAAAAATGAAAGGGTAGAAGTATTAAGTATTGATTTATTAGACAACGATTATATTGAAATTCTAACGGGCTATACAAAAGAAGAACTATCAAGTCCGAACTTGTGGTTCAGCAAAATCCACGAAGAAGACAAACCAACAATTTTAAGTAAATTGTCGCTTTTAGAAAGCAACGAATCGACAAGTTGCACTTATAGATTTTTGAGTAAAAATGGCTCTTATTTATATTTAAAAAACAATGTTTATATAATAGAAAAAAAAGATAATGTTTTTGAAAACATTGGTTTTGTAGAGAATTTAACAGATTTTTTTAATTTGCAGCTACAGTTACAAGAATCATTAGAGTTATTCAAAATATTATCCGAAGAATCACCCGTTGGCGTTTATATGCTAGGTAAAGATTCTTATATTTATGCTAATCAAAGGGTATTAGATATACTGGGGTATACTTTTGATGAAATCAAACATATAAAGCCTATTGATTTATTCTATGAACAATCAGATAAAGCTAAAATAAATGAAATTTTACAAAAACGCTTTAAGGGTGAGAGATTTTCTACTAACTATAGTGAAATAAAGATGCTAAAAAAAGACAAAAGCATCATTTATGCCAATTTATTTGCAAATACAGTCAAATACAAAAACGAGTATGCTGCATTTGGCGTACTTGTAGATATAACAGAACAAAAACTAATCGAAAAACTATATTTTGTACTAAAAGAGATAAATAAATTAATTACGCTTGAAAACAGTGAAGATAAATTGTTAATGTCTATTTGCAGGATCTTAGTTGAAAAATTGGATTTTGATCTTGTAAGCGTAGGATACACCGATGCTGCTAAAAATTTTGTTATAAAATATGCAAACGCTCAAAACGAAATAATTTTAAGTGACTTTAAATCTTTAAAAATTTCTACAGATACAAATACTGATTTTGGTCGTGGTGTTGTGTCAAGAGCGTTTAATTTTGGTACAATCTCAATAGTTTCTAATGTAGAAAAAGATTCAGGTTTGCACTTTTGGAGTAATTACTTTAAAAAACACAATATCCTATCTGCATGTGCTATACCAATCTTATTAGACAATAAGATTAAATATATAATGCTTTTGCACTCAAAAATTGCTAATCAATTCAAAGAAAAGTATTTAGATATATTAAAAGAAATACAGTCAGACATTAGTTTTGCCATCCAAAAAATAAAAGATCAACAGCATAGATTTATATTAGATGAGGCTATATGGTCTTCTTCTGAGTGGGTTGTAATAACGGATGTTGATGGGACAATTGAGTATGCAAATAAAACAGTAAGCGATATCTCTGGCTACAGCATTGAAGAATTAATAGGCAAAAAGCCCTCTATTTTTAAATCGGGTTACCACAGCAATGATTTTTATAAAAAGTTATGGGATACTTTGTTAAGAAAAGAAAGCTGCAGCTGTACTTTTATAAATAAAAATAAAAAGGGAGAATTGTTTTACCTTAGCTCCTTGATTATACCGGTAAAAATTAACGGCAAAATAAACCGATTTGTTGATTTAGCGCGCGATATTACAAAAGAAACAAAGCATCTTCAGTTAATCGAAAATTTATCAAGTATATATGAGACCTTGTCTGAGATTAATCAAATGCTTGTATACGAAACAAACGAAGAAGCTATATTTGATAAAATAACAAAAATCCTTGTCGAGTACGCAAATTTTAAAATTGCTTATGTAGCACTTGTTGATGAAGACAATAATCTTTATATAAAAGCTTCAAACATAGAAAATCCGAGTTACAAGAGCTTTTTAAATTTTGTATCTAAACAATTTAGTTCACTAAAAACGCTAGATAAAGACCATTTTGATTTATATAGATTTCCTTTATATAAATCTATCAAAAATAAACGCGTTTACGTTATAAACAATATAAGCACAAAGGATTTGAGGCCGTTTAATCTTGAAGCTGCCAAAATTGGCATTCACTCATGTTGCTCAATACCTATAATCAAAAATAATAAATCAATTGGTGCTATTGTAGCTTTGTCTGATAAAACTAACTTTTTTAACAAAAGCATATTTAACTTATTAAAAGAAATAACCCTAGATATAAACTATGCGCTGGATAATATAGAAAACCAACGCTGGCGAAATATTGTAATGCTTGCAAT
>JBFWJP010000248.1:0-2587 GCA_050253135.1 Desulfurella sp.
ATTTACACAAATTATAAAATACCAAAAGATTCGATTTGTTCTATATCAAAAACAGGTTTAATAGGTGAAACTTACATTGAAATTACTCAAGGCAAAAGTAATGTTTATTTAGCTAACAATCAATCTTTTGTTTATGCACAATCTGCGGTTGGCCTAAATAATGTAATGCGTGGAGCAAGTGAGGTTTTAAATCAGCAAAATAGGGATAATTTAGCAAAAACACTTCAAAATATTGCAGTTTTGACGGCAAATTTAAATGAAGTAGTTAATGAAAATCGAGCAGCTCTAAGGGCTACAATTATAGAAGCAAAGCAGGCAATGCTTGCTTTTGATAGGGCAATGTCAAATATAAACGAAACCGTATTGCAAAGCAGACCTGACCTCAAAGCAGCATTAGAGAATGCAAAAACTTCAATGGGTAAGCTTAATTCTTCTTTGGATAATATATATGCTCTAACAGAAAATGTTAAGGAAGGTAAAGGCACAATTGGCGGTTTGATGACAAAAGATGATATATACAACAACATTAACAATGCAACGGCAAACATCGATGAGATTTCAAGAAAGATTAACGAAGGAAAAGGCACAGTTGGCAAACTTGTAAACGATGAGGGTGTTTATGATAATCTGAATTCTACGCTTAAAGACTTAAAAGAATACTTTGGTCGTATGAATAGGATACTCGTTCAGGCAAACATTCAAGGCAATTACTTAACACGCGGTGGTAACTCTATGGGTATTGCAGGCGTAAATATATACACAGCGCCTGATAGGTTTTATAGGATAGAGGCAGTTAATGAAAAAAATTATGAAAATACATCAAATCCATCAAGTCAAGATACCAAAACGCGTATTACGGCAGAGATGGGTAAGCGCTATAACAATATAGTAATAAGAGGTGGCATTATAGAGTCTACATTTGGAATAGGTGCTGATTATTATGTAACACCTAATTTAAAATTAACAGCGGATGCATTTGACTTTAACCATTCCAATGACATAAGGGATCATAATGCGCAAGTAAGAGTACAGGCTTCGTATAGAATATTGAGACATTTTTACCTTTATGGTGGTGTTAATGAATTGCTAAACAGCCAATCAAGATCACCTTTTGTAGGTTTAGGGATGAAATTTACGAATGAAGATTTAAAATATTTTGCTGGTGCAGCAAGCAGCATCCCACGTAACTAAGGAGCAATTATGTTATACAAAAGCACACGATGTGGAGTAAAAAATATCGGCTTTAAAGATGCCACAATGATGGGGCTTGCAACAGATGGTGGCCTCATTGTACCAGAGTTTGTGCCACACTTTGACCCTCAAAGAATAAAAAATGAGGATTTTAAATCCATAGCATTTGAGATATTTAAACTCTATATAGGAGATATTGAAGAAGATGATATATTAGAATTAATTGAAAAAAGCTATTCCACATTTGATGATAATTCAATTACACCTTTGAGACAATTTGAAAAATTATATATTCTTGAGTTATTCCATGGGCCTACATATGCCTTTAAAGATATTGCTTTGCAATTTTTAGGCAACCTATTTGAGTATATACTAAAAGAGCGCAACCAAACGCTAAATATACTTGGTGCTACAAGCGGAGATACAGGCAGTGCGGCAATTTATGGTCTAAAAGGCAAAAAAAATGTAAAAGTGTTTATACTCTACCCTAAAAATGGAGTAAGTTTAACCCAAGAGCTACAAATGTGCGACATTGATGATGAAAATGTGTTTCCTATTGCAATAGCCGGTACATTTGATGATTGTCAGTATATAATAAAAGAAATTTTTAAAGATGCCGAATTTAAAGAACAATACCATTTAGGTTCTATAAACTCTATAAATTTTGCTCGAATACTAGCACAAATTGTGTATTATTATTACGCGTTTCTAAAAGTAGAAAAGCATATAGCATTTAGTGTCCCAACGGGTAATTTTGGTGATATATTTGCAGGATTTTTAGCTAAACTTATGGGATTGCCAATAGATAAGCTAATTTTAGCAACAAATGAAAATGATATTTTATATAGGTTTGTGCGCTTTGGTGAGTATGCTAAAAATCAGGTTAAAAAAACTCTCAGTCCTTCTATGGATATACAAGTTGCAAGTAATTTTGAAAGGTATCTTTATTATCTATACGACCAAAATTGCAATGTGGTTAAAGACTTGATGCAGGAATTTGATAAGAACGGTAAGCTTGAATTTAATGATAAAATATTGCAAATTCAAAGTGATTTTAGTGCTTATAGGGTTAGTGATGAAGAAATTCTGCATACTATTAAAGACTTTTATGAAAAGTACAATTATATAATAGATCCACATACGGCTTGTAGTGTAAAAGCTGCTATTGATGAATCTATACCTTCGGTGTGTTTGGCAACTGCACATCCTGCTAAATTTTCACAAGCTATAGAAAAAGCGCTTGGATTTTGCGCTCCTATGCCCGAAAACCTTGCCAAACTTTCAACAAAAAAAAGAAAATTTGAAGAAGATACTAGTGTAGATGCTGTAAAATACTTTATTAAAAAGCATGCGATATCGTGACTCATTATAATTGACTTTTTGGCTGCCTTATTAT
>JBFWJP010000249.1:0-2543 GCA_050253135.1 Desulfurella sp.
CACCCCCAGAAAGTGTACCAGCGTATTGTTTAGCGCGTTTTTTTAAAATAGGAAATATTTGGAATATCTGTTCGTACTTTTTTTCTAACTCAAAAGAAGGTTTATTGAATGCACCTATGCGCAAATTTTCTAGTACCGTAAGGTTAACAAACACTTTCCTCCCTTCTGGAACAAGAGCAATACCGCGCTTGATGCGCTGATATGTTTTTTCCTTTGATATATTATGTGATAAAAAATTTATCTCACCACTTGATGGCACAAGACCTACAATAGATTTTAGCGTGATTGATTTTCCTGCACCATTTGGACCAATTAAGGTTACAATTTTGCCTTCTGGTACTTCAAATGATATGTTATCTACAGCGTGAATCAGTTTATAATAGACATTTAAATTTTTAACTTTTAACATTTGCTTCACCTAAGTATGCAGTAATTACTTTTGGATCTTTTTGAATTTCATCTGGAGTTCCTTCTGCTATCTTTGCACCATAATCAAGCACATAAATTTTTTGACAAATCCCCATAACAAACTTCATATCATGCTCTATTAATAACACTGTTAGGTTAAAAGTATCTTTGATTTCTTTAATAAAGTACATTAAGGCAATTTTCTCATTAGGGTTCATTCCCGCTGCTGGCTCATCTAAGAGTAAAAGCTTAGGAGAAGTTGCAAGCGCCCTTGCAATTTCCACTTTTCTTTGTTCTCCGTAAGAAAGGCCTGTTGCTTTTAAGTGGGCTTTTTCTTTTAGGTTAATTTTTTCTAGTAATTCTAGGGCTTTTTCTTTTATTTCTTTTTCTTGTTTTACAAAGCGCGGTGTTTTTAAAATTGGATCAAACAATCTATATTTAGTTTTGTGGGCAAAGCCAATCATTATATTTTCAAGTACCGTTAAGTTTTCAAACAATCTAATATTTTGAAATGTCCTTGCCATACCAAGCGGTACAATTTTATATGGTTTAAAGCCAGTGATATCGTTACCTTCAAAATTAATACGACCTGTGGTAGGCTTGAGATTGCATGTGATTACATTAAACATTGTGGTTTTGCCAGCTCCATTTGGGCCAATTAGACCTGTTATGCTTGATTTAGCAACACTTAAAGATACATCATTTAGTGCAACTAGCCCACCAAATTTCATTGTTATATGTTCACAAGATAGTATATTATTTTGCATTTTTTCTTCCACCTTTTATAGCACTAAATAGCCAATCCCACGAAAATTCTTTTTTACCCATTATGCCTTCTCTTGCAAAAATCATTACAAAAATAAGCAGTAGAGCAAATATAATCATTCGAAGACCGGGTATACCTGGCGTTGTGATACCAAATATATGCATTGGCTGATCAAATACTCTAAGCAACTCAGAACCCCAAACTATAACAATAGTTGAAATAACGGTGCCTGTAATACTTCCAAGACCACCCATAACAATAATAACAAGCAAATTAAAAGTTAAGAAAAATGTAAAAAGCGTAGGTGATATGGTTGTAATCAAGTGAGCAAGCAAGCCTCCTGCAACACCTTGGAAAAAGGCACCTACAACGAATGCAATCATTTTCATTTTAAATGTATTTATCCCCATTGCAATTGCAGCATCTTCGTCGTCTCTTATTGCTTTCATGGCTCTACCATAATTAGAATTTATTATACTCATCACAACAAAAATGGTAAATAAAAGCCACCCATAACTCCACCACACATTTGTAAAACTTGATATACCTTTTAATCCAAGTGGGCCGTTAGTTATTGTAATCGCATTGTTTGCAATTATATCTATAACTATGCCAAAACCTAACGTGACTATGGCTAAGTAATCTCCTCGTGTTCTAAATACAGGAAAACCTAAAATAAAACCAAAAAACGCCGTTACTAAACCAGCTACTATAAGTGCAGCCAAAAAAGGCAAATGAATAGAGCCTAATATTGGCATAATAGGGTCTATTATAAACATTGCTTGCTTTTGGGCAGGAGTTAGGCTTAAAAGCGCTGCAGTATATGCACCTACCGCAGCAAACCCATTTGGAGCTAGCGAAAACTGACCAGTAATGCCATTTATGAGATTGTAACTTACGGCAAGTATCATCGTTATTGCAATATTATTTAGAATTATAATTGTATATCTATTAAAATGGTGACTTGCGTAATATAAGAAAGTAAACAGCAATAATATACTTAAAATTGTCAAAATTGTATTTCTTTTCATATTAAAATCTCTTCCTTTCTAGTTCTTTCCCCATAATACCTGTTGGTTTGAATAAAAGTACAAGTATTAATAGCAAAAAGGCAAAAGCGTCTTTGTAGCCAGCTAAACTAGGAAAAAAGGCAACGATTAATACTTCTGAGATGCCAAGCACAAGTCCACCAATTGCAGCACCAGCTACATCGCCAATACCACCTAACACTGCGGCTGCAAAAGCTTTTAAACCAGGCATAATACCCATTAGAGGGTTTATTGAAGGATACTGTGTAGACCACAAGATACCACCTACTGCTGCTAAGGAAGAGCCTATAAAAAAAACCAAGGAGATAACGATATCGACA
>JBFWJP010000250.1:0-2539 GCA_050253135.1 Desulfurella sp.
ACGGCAAAAAAGATAGGTGATAAATGGGTACTCAATGGTTCAAAAATGTGGATTACTGAAGCTGAAATTGCAGACTTAGCTGTTGTTTGGGCAAAAGATGCAGATGATGGGAAAGTAAAAGGCTTTATAGTAGAAAAAGGCACGCCAGGTTTTTATCAAAAAGATTTAGATGAGCTTGGTTCTATGAGGGCAGGAGGTGTAGGTGAGCTTGCTTTTACAGATTGTGCAATACCTCTAGAAAATAGACTGCCCAATATTGAAGGCCTAAGGGGTCCTTTTTCATGCCTTAATATGGCGCGCTATGGTATATCATGGGGAGCAGTTGGTGCAAGCATGGACTGTTATGAAACAGCACTTTTCTACTCGCTTGAGCGCAAGCAGTTTGGAGAACCCATTGCTTCATACCAGCTAGTGCAAGAAAAGCTTGCGGATATGATTACAGAAATTACGAAAGCTCAGCTTGTAAGCTTAAGATTATCGCAGCTTATGAACAAAAACCAAGCTACACCAGCGCAAATATCACTTGCAAAAAGGAACAATGTAAGGACAGCCAGATACTGTGCAAGAGTGGCAAGAGAAATACTTGGAGCAAACGGCATAAGCTTGGATTACTCTCCCATTCGCCATATTGCAAACATTGAATCTGTATACACATACGAGGGCACAGACGACATGCACACACTAATAATTGGCAGGGATATAACGGGCATTGAGGCGTTTAGGAAAAAATGAATGCAAATTTGCCACTTGAAAATATAAAAATCCTTGATTTATCGCGCGTGCTTGCTTTACCTTATGCTACAATGATCCTATCGGATTTAGGTGCGGAAGTAATAAAAGTAGAAAGGCCAGTGCTAGGCGACGAAACGCGTCACTGGGGGCCTCCGTTTTTAGGATCAGAAAGTGCTTATTTTTTGTGTGTAAATCGCAACAAAAAAAGCATTACCATAGATATAAAGAAAAGAGAAGGCCAAAAAATCATACACAATTTAGCAAGTATATGCGATGTATTTGTAGAAAACTACAGAGTCGGAGAACTTAAAAAATACTCTCTTGATTATGAGAATATTAAAAAAATCAACCCCTCCATAGTATACTGCTCACTAACTGGCTATGGTCAAAATGGACCCAAAAGCCACCTGCCAGGTTATGATTTTATCATGCAGGGAGAATCTGGTTTAATGAGCATAACAGGCACACAAAAAGGTCAACCTATGAAAGTAGGTGTGGCAATCTTAGATATTGTATCTGGCTTGTATGCTGCAGTTGCAATAATCGCAAGTCTCTACAAAAGACAAAAAATAAACAAATCTGAGTACATAGATCTTGCGCTGTATGATTGTGCTGTAGCTAGTCTGGCAAATGTCGCATCAAACTACCTAGTTAGTGGAAAAATACCCAAACGCTACGGCAATGCTCATCCAAATATTGTCCCATATCAAACTTTTAAAGCCAAAGACAAATACTTTAATCTAGCTGTTGGAAATGATGAACAGTTTAAAAAACTTACTGAACTTTTAAGTGAAGACTACCTAAAGCAAGAAAAATTTAAAAAAAATGCAGATAGAGTAAGAAACAGAAAAGAGCTAATTAAAATCCTACAAAGCATATTTGCAACCAAAAAAGCATCATACTGGGTGGAATTATTTGAGTCACACAACATCCCATCAGGCTATATTAACAATCTCAAAGAAGTTTTTGAAGATGATCAACTAATTGCAAGAAACATGATAAGCGTAATTAACCACACTTTTGGCACACTAAAGCTTGTTAGTTCTCCTATAAAATTAATGAATTCGAGCATTAAAAAACCACAAAACCCTCCCTTGCTTGGCCAAGATACGGCAGATGTACTAAAAAATTTATTACATTACCAAGAAAGTGATATTGAATGCTTAAAAAAACAAAATATTATATAAAAAAGTGTTGACAAATGCAAAACACAACATATCTTGTTAGGTGTAAAAAACGTATTCGTAAGTAAAATTTCAATTTTAACGGTGAGGCAAAAGCATGAATTTGTTAAAAAGACCAAACGAATTATCGCTTAAAAAAATAATACCGCTTAGTACAAGCGAAACATTAAGAAATAATTTCATGGTTTTAGATGAAGAATTGCCCGCAAATATCAGGTTTGGCCTATTACTTGAAATCATGGATACTCTGGCTGCAGACACGGCAAGGATGTATGTTAATCAATTCTACAAAGATGCCGTTGTAGTAACTGCTGCAATTGATACAATAATAGTTCGAAACCCAGCAGATATTTCAAAAGACCTGATATTTAAGTCGCGTATAAATTATGTGGGTAAATCTTCAATGGAAGTTGGCATAAGAATCGAACAGCCAAATCCCCAAACGCATATTGCTACCTGTTACTTTACGCTAGTTGCAAGAAGAGGCTCAAGGGATAATAGGATAACCATAGAAATTCCTCCCCTAGAGTACATTGATGATATGGACAAAAGAAGATACCAAAAAGCAATTGAAAGAAAAGAACATTACTTAACTCAAAAAAATTTAGAAACTCAACCCCCAA
>JBFWJP010000251.1:0-2537 GCA_050253135.1 Desulfurella sp.
GGTACAATAAATGTATATTTTAAGCAAAAAGAAATATTTGAAAAACCAGAAAATGCAATAACTATACGCTCAAACGAAGAAGATAGTCTAAATTTTGTTTTAAATGCTATTTTTGGAGGCTAAAGCATGAGACTTGGTGTTAATATTGACCATATTGCCACACTTAGACAAGCAAGGTTAGGAATTGAGCCAGAGCCTTTATACGCTGCACTTATTGCTCAAGAAGCACTTGCCGATAATATTACAATGCATTTAAGGGAAGATAGGCGCCACATCCAAGAAAGTGATGTAATAGCTGCAATCAACACACTGAAAATACCTGTTAATTTAGAAATGAGTATTGCAGATGATATTGTTAGGTTTGCTCTAGAAGAAAAACCATACCAATCAACCCTTGTCCCTGAAAAAAGAAAAGAGCTTACAACCGAAGGTGGACTTGATGTTATTGGTAATTTTGAAAAGTTAAAAGAAGTTACAGACAAACTTCACTCAAAAAACATACTTGTTAGTTTATTTATTGATCCAGATAAAAAACAAATTGAAGCAGCCAAAAAACTCAATGTTGACTCAATTGAAATTCACACAGGAGAATTTGCAAACGCACCTTATGCTCAAAAGTTTAAATTTGCAAGTATTATTGCAGATGCGGCAGTTTTTGCTAAAAGCTTAGGTTTAAATGTACACGCAGGGCATGGTTTAAACTATCAAAATGTTAGATTGATAGCAAAAATTAAAGAAATTGAAGAGCTCAATATTGGCCACTCAATTATTTCAAGAGCAGTTTTTTGTGGGCTAAAAGAAGCTATTTTGCAAATGAAGCAAATTATAGAAAAAGCCAGATGGTCGGTATAGATATAGAGCAAACGAAAAGATTTGAAAAAATGTTAAAAAAATTTGATAAAAAAACACTACTTAGAGTGTTTTCTCAAGAAGAGTTAGAGTATTGTTTTACAAAAAAATACCCTCATATTCACTTGTGTGGTAAATTTTGTGCAAAAGAAGCGTTTTTCAAAGCAACTAATATAAAAATACCACTTAATAAGATCGAAATCTTAAATGGCACAAATGGTGTACCATATATTTATATTAACAACAAACAATTTAGTGCAGATGTCAGTATATCGCACACAGATGAGTATGCAGTAGCTGTTGTTATATGCAAAACTACCTAAAACTTAAAAAAATATTAGAAGATCTTCAACCATATTCAATAAAACTTGGACTAGATCGCACAATAGCTATGCTTGAAGCGCTACGCAACCCACACCACGCTTTCAAAAGTATTATTATTGGTGGCACAAACGGCAAAGGGAGTGTAGCTCAAATGCTATCCGATAGCTTTATACACAAAGGCTATAGGGTAGGTTTATACACTTCACCACATTTAATACAATTAAACGAACGTATCAAAGTAAATAATAAAAGTATAGATTATAACACTCTTTTGAGTCTGTCACTTAAATTAGAGCAGATAGCAAAAGAATTTGGCGCTACGTATTTTGAATTCTTAACTGTACTAAGCTTTTTGGTATTTAAAAATCTAAATGTTGAGTATGCAGTTTTAGAGGTTGGTATGGGCGGTGAGTTTGATGCGACAAATGTAGTAGATCCAATTTTGAGCGTTATAACAAGCATCTCACTGGATCATACCGAGCATTTAGGTAAAACTATAGAAGAAATAACAAAAACAAAAATGGCAATTATAAAAAAAATAGGTGTTATAGGTAAAAATCCCCCAAATGTCGTGGATTTAATAAAGCAGTCCAAAAACGTACCACTTTATTTTGTAGATGAACAATACGTAAATCGTGCTAAAAATTTTGATTTAAAATTTTTAAAATGCGATTATGAAAAAGAAAATCTTGCATGTGCTATGCTTGCAGTTGATAGTCTAAACAAACATTACAATTTAGGATTAAGCGAGAAGCCTATGAAAGATACATATTGGCCTGCTCGTTTTGAGATAATTAAATCAGCTAATAAAACCTTTATCATAGATGGAGCACATAATATAGATGGTGCATTAAGGTTCTTAGAATGTGCCAAAAAAATAAAAGGCACTAAGATGTTAATCTACTCAAGTTTAAAGCAAAAAGATTATAAAAAAATTTTAAACATTTTTGATGGTTGGTTCGATGAAATTTTAATAACCAAAACAAAAAATCAAAACTCAATTAATGAGTCAGACATCAAAGGCACATTAAAAAATTACCGCTTTTTAGAAGACGTAAATACATGCTTACAATACGCCCAACAATCAACACATAAAAACATATTTATTGCAGGTTCTTTATATTTAGCCGCTTTAGCAAAAGCCTGTAGTATAGTGGTAGAAAACCTTCCTTAAACTTTAAAAATTAAAGCTTTTATCTGGCTTAGGCCTTTTTCCTGCACATCTTTTTCTAACACCATAACAAGCGACTTGGGTTTTGTAGGACATACTTCAACGCAAATACCACAACCCTTACAATGGTGATAATCAATCCCAATCATTTTTTCATCTTTATCCAAGATAATTGATGCATCTGGGCAGTACT
>JBFWJP010000252.1:0-2522 GCA_050253135.1 Desulfurella sp.
TATCTTCAACTTTAGACTTTAATATTACATCTGCATATGCGTCTTCTAGATTAACATTAACACTCTCTACACCCTCTATAGCCAAAAATGCCTTTTCAACTGCTATTTTGCAATGCTGACAACTCATACCGCTAACATAAACTCTCATTTTACCTCCTTTTTTAATATAGCCTCTATTTGCGGCTTTTGTACATCAAATGTTCCATAAAAAAACTTATCTCCAATGACTGTAATCGGAGCAACCCTTACGCCATATTTATTTTTTAAATACTCACTAATACCAGGTTCTTCAATGTCGATTTCAGTATATGGGATGTTTTTATAGTTTAACCATTGTTTGAGCCCATAACAATCTGGACAGCCTTTAGTTGTATATATGATAATTTTCATAATAGTCTCCTCAAAATTTGTATTTTTTAAGCCTTAAAGAGTTTGTAACAACATTAACTGAGCTTGCAGCCATAGCTGCTTCTGCGATAGCTGGATGCAAAAGCCCAAGCGCAGCGATGGGAATGGCAATAATATTGTAGATAAACGCCCAGAACAAATTTTGTTTTATTTTATTGAATGTAGCTTTAGAAAGCTTTATTGCCTTCACTAGGGCTTCCAAATCCGATCCAACTAAAGTTATATCACTTGCTTCTTTAGCAATGTCTGTACCTGAACCTATCGCTATGCCTATATTAGCTTGTTTTAGTGCAGGAGCGTCGTTTATACCATCACCTACCATCGCTACTACATGCCCTTGCTGAAATTTTTTAATGTGTTCTAATTTTTCTTGAGGCAGTAGATTATAGTAAACTTCATCAATGCCTAAAATATTTGCTACCTGTTTTGCACTTGATTCGTTATCGCCTGTTAGCATAACTGTGCGAATGCCCATGTTTTTTAATTCAAGCATAACTTTTTTAGCATTTTCCTTTAATGCATCCTTGAAGGTAATATAGCCTAGGTAATTCCCATTTGTATCCATTACAAAACTAGATGTTTTATCTTGAACTACAGCCTCTTCAGGTAAAGATAAGCCAAAGGTTTTTATATAATTTGCATTACCTATAAGGATCGTTTTGTCTAAAACAGTGCCTTTAATGCCAAGGCCTGGCTTAATTTCAACATTTAGTGCATTTTCAAGCACTATATTGGCTGATTTTGCATAATCAACTATGGCTTTTGATAGCGGGTGCTCTGAATAGTTTTCTATACTGGCTACTAACCTTAAAAACTCACTTTTATCAATTGTGCTGTATATTTCTGATACAGTTATTTTACCAGTGGTCAAAGTTCCTGTTTTGTCAAAGATTACCGTATCAATATCCTTTGCACCTTGAAGAGCATCGCCTGTTCTTATTAATATGCCATGGCTTGCTCCAAGGCCAGATCCCACCATTAAGGCAGTAGGCGTAGCTAAGCCCAACGCGCAAGGACACGCCACAACCAATGTTGCAACACTAGCAAATACTGCAGCAGACAATGCGTTTAAGTTAGGGTTTACCCATGGTAAAATTGAAGCTCCCCATAAGGAGATTGCATGGGTAGTTTTAGGATCTAAAATCCAAAACAAAAAAGTAGCAAGCGACACGATAAGCACAAAAGGTACAAATATGCCTACAACTTTATCGGCAAAGCGCTGTATAGGTACCTTTGTGCCTATTGCTTCTTCTACAAGCTTTATCATCTGTGACAAAAATGTATCTTCACCAACACTGGTTATTTTAACCTTTATAACGCCAGATTGATTAATGCATGATCCTATTACGCGATCGCCAACAGTTTTTGTTTTTGGCAAAGACTCACCTGTCACCATAGATTCATCTATCGTAGTTTCACCTTCAATAATCATGCCATCTGCAGGTACTGCTTGTGAAGGCTTAACTAGTACTACATCTCCAACAACAAGATTTTTAGTGTCAATTGATACAATATCACCGTTGTCATCTATAAGATTAGCTGTTTTTACATTCATTGAAATAAGCTTCTTGATAGCCTCTGAAGCTTTACCCTTGGCTTTTGCCTCTAGATATTGACCAATTAAATAAAAACCCATAATCATGGCACCTACTGCAGAATAATCTGCAATTTGTTCGCCTAATATTGATAAAATGCCGCTTAAGTAAGAAGCACAAACACCTAAAAATATCAATACATCCATATTGAAACTTCTGTGCAATATAGCTGCAAACCCTGATTTAATAAGATCTTTTCCTACAACAAATATTACTATAAAAGATGCTACAAGACTAATTGCGCCAAAGTAAGGTATAGTTAAGCCACTCATATTAAAAATCATCAGCAATGACAAAGGAGCCCCAATAGTCCAGGCCCAAATCATTTTTGACTTGGCTTTTTGTAGTTTTTGCTGAGAATCATCTTGGTCAAGTGAATGGCTATTTTGATTTATTACTAACTCATACCCAGCGTTTTGAACGGCTTTAGCCATCTCTCTTTCTGATACAATGCCTGGATCTATTGTAACATGGGCTTTTTGCGTTGCTATATTTACATTTGCTGATATTACGCCTGGT
>JBFWJP010000253.1:0-2510 GCA_050253135.1 Desulfurella sp.
CACCAACAGGTGATACAACAGCAGCAGTACCAAACCCGCCTGCTTCTATAATTTCTTTGCTTTTAATTTTTTCAATAAATTCATCCAATAAAACCTTTTTTTGTATAACTTTAAGTCCCAAAGAGGTCTGTAGCTCAATAATTGATTCAGAAGTGATACTCCTTAAAATTGTATCTGTAAACTCTGGTATAACAACAGTTCCATCTTTTTCTATGTGGTAGTGGTTCATTGCACCAGCTTCTTCTATATACTTATTTTGAGCATCTAAATAAAGAACCTGGCTTGCACCAAATTGCTTTGCAAACTCTCCGGCCCTTAAAGAAGCTGCATAATTACCAGCTGCTTTTGATTCCCCTGTACCACCACTTACGGCTCTGTGGAATTTTTTTGTTATAAGCAACCTTATGGGTTTTGTAAAACCTGCTGGGTAGTAAGGACCACTTGGTGACAATATTACTATATATTTGTAGGATTTACTTGGGTGCACACCTAATGAATCTTCAGTTGCAAACATAAACGGCCTAATATAGAGTGATGCACCCTCTTGAATAGGAAACCACAATCTATCCACATCAATAAGTGCATGTATTGCTTCAATTTGAAAATTTTCATCAATACTTGGCATACAGAGAATTTCTGCTGATTTGTTCAATCTCTTGGCATTTTTATCAATTCTAAACGTATAAATTTCTCCATCTTGGTGCATGAAAGCTTTGCCACCTTCGAAAAGTGCTTGGCCATAATGTAAAGCTATTGCGCCAGGAGATATCGATAGTGGTCCATAAGGCACAATCCTTGCGTTTTGCCACTGGCCATCTTCATAGTCTACAATAAACATATGGTCAGTTCTAAGTTGGCCAAAAGGCAAACTTTGAGTAGGTTTTAATGCCTCACTCCTTCTTTGAGATTTTGGTTTTAAAAGATAAGCAATACTCATAAAAACGCTCCTAAAAATGAAAGTTACTTAGTTTTATATAATTTAATAAATTAAATGTCAAGTTTTTAAAAAACAATAGGTATCGTTTAGTGTTATTATTTTGGCTTTATTTAGATCAACTAAGTATAAAAGGTGAGCTATTGCTTCTGAGTGAGCAAACCATTTTTGTGCTATAGGAAAAGCTTCCCAATTTTTGTATTTTACATCCCAGTGCATTTTTGAAGCTATTTCATATGGGTTTTGGGGAACTTTTTGATCAAGGAGACTTAGTATTTCATTTAATCTTTCTTGGTGATGCTTTTTTAACTCATCGATTCTTTTTTGAAAATCAAAAAAAATTCTTCTATGACCAGGCAAAACTATTTTAACATCTAAGGAATAAACTTTATCAAGACTATCTAAATATTGTTTTAGTGGGTTTTCATTTTCGTATGCTGCAGATATATTTGGTGTTATATCTTCCAAAACATGGTCTGAAGAAAAAAATAACTTTAAAGTTGGTTCATATAAACAAACAATACCTTTTGTATGCCCCGGTGTCTTAATAGATTCAAAAGCAAAACCACCATAATTTAATACTTCACCATCCTCTACAAATTTGACTTTTGCGGATAATTTACCTTTAAAGGCATATTTGTACCCGGGATGCTTTTGAATTGCATTTGAAAGTGTATCTACAGGAAAACCGTATTTTTTAGCATATAGGGCTTCTTGCAGCCAAAATTCATCCCAATTTGTTCCTAATATATATGGTGCATCTTCTTTTGTAAAATAAACACGAGATTGTGGTGTAGATAATTTACCAATAAGGCCACTGTGATCTGCATGCATGTGTGTTATTAAAAAATCTGTGTTTGATAAATCAATATTTAGTTTTAAAAGTGCGTTTTTTAGAGCTTCTTCACATTCTAGCCTATTCATGCCAGTATCAATTATTAAGTTTCTATCACCTTTAATTATGTAAGAATTTATAGATTTTAGAGGATTTTGTGGAAGTGGCACTTCGATTTTGTAAATATTATCTAAAATTTGATCTATATTAATTTTAAACCTCTCCCAGATAACTTTTTCTTACGTCTTCATTTTGTAATAAATTATCTGCTATATCTTCCAGTACGATTTTTCCTGTTTCTAGTACATACCCATAATGCGCTATTTTAAGGGCCATTGCAGCATTTTGTTCTACAAGTAAAATTGTCATTCCTTCACGATTTAGGTGTTGTATAATTTCAAATACTTCCTGTACTACCTTTGGTGCCAAACCCAATGATGGCTCATCAAGCATTAAAAGAGACGGTTCGCTCATAAGTGCTCTTCCAAGCGCAAGCATTTGCTGTTCACCCCCAGAAAGTGTACCAGCGTATTGTTTAGCGCGTTTTTTTAAAATAGGAAATATTTGGAATATCCGTTCGTACTTTTTTTCTAACTCAAAAGAAGGTTTATTGAATGCACCTATGCGCAAATTTTCTAGTACCGTAAGGTTAACAAACACTTTCCTCCCTTCTGGAACAAGAGCAATACCACGCTTGATGCGCTGATATGTTTTTTCCTTTGATATATTATGTGATAAAAA
>JBFWJP010000254.1:0-2506 GCA_050253135.1 Desulfurella sp.
AAAAGAAAAAACAAAGTCTTGAAATCCCATTATGGAACATGGAAGTCTAAAGCCTTTCTAGTAATTCCAAAAGAGCTTTTTGCTAAAACGCTAGGTAGCTTTTAGTTACTACAAAATTGTATGAAATCTTATGTTGATTGGAAAACTAAAGACTTATCAAAACAAAAAACCAGCGTCAAAGATAAAGTTTTACAGAGCTTTTATAGAGCAAAGCCATCAATTATCTCAAACCCCCAAAAAACCTAAAAATAAAGAAAAAGTCGCTTGGAGAAGCGACTGTAGTTCAGATACTATAGTCTGCTTTTTAGTAAATCAATTATATATTGATGCAGTGTTTTATCTTCGATGAGAGATTTTTCTTTTAGTTTTTTCCATAAATCGTAATCTAATCTTAAAAGAAAAGTTTTTTCCTTTTGATTTTTATTATCCAAGTTATCTTCTAAGCTTACATTGTTGGCTTTAGAAGATTTAATAAATTCATCTTCATTAATTTGCGGTTTCTTTGGTATGCTCATAAAAATCCTCCATTACTAAGCTAAGTTATATTAGTTATATTACTAATTTAACTTAGCTAAATTCATTTACTAATATCAGTAATATTAGTAATTTCGCTCATTAACTGCTCCATTTCTTCTTTTGCTTTTTTATCAAGCATTTCAACCACACCTTTGCCTTCTTTTATACAATTTCTATAAACAACTCGACTAAAAATTTTACTTTGCAGAAGGTCTATCTTGTACTTCTCTACAAGTTCAATTAAAGATTCTTCTGTGTCTTTAACAATATTTGCTTTTATTACCTGATTTATCAAAATATACGCTTTAATATCCTGGTAAACTCTAGCATCCTGAACAATTTTTAGGGTATCTTCTGTAGCCCACAAATCATAAACAGATGGTAAAGTGGGAACTATCAAAATTCCATAAGCTGAGCTCAATATAGCACTTCTAAACACTGCATCGTCGCGCCCACCTGCGTCTACAATAACTACATCAAAATTTTTAAAACTTCCAATATCTTTGTGTATAGTAGGGGTCTTAATGCTTATTGATGTAATGTCATCGCTTTGTCTCATAGCCCTAAATGATATAGAACTCTCCTGGAGATCGGTATCTATCAACAATACGCGTTTCTTTAAAACCGCAAAATTTACCGCTAGATTGCAGGCTATTGTGCTTTTCCCTACCCCACCCTTTTGGTTTGCTACAACTATAACTTTCATAACTCACCTTACTAATATAACTATGCTAAGTTATTATAGTAATTTAAGTTATATTTGTCAAATAAGTTATTTTACTAATATAAGTTAGCTTAGCACACTATATTTATAAAAACCTTTTTACTTAAGTAAATTTTTCTTTTGCCATATCCTGTTTTGGAAATGATTTTTTTTTCAATGAACTAAGTGGACTTCATTTTTGGCGTACATGTACAACCAACCCCGCATTTTCATAACTTTAGTTGTGAGTTAGAACAATGTAGAGCTTTAAACAGCCCAAAGTAGAGTCTGTGGATGACAGTCAGGTTACTTCCTTGCCTAAAAAACACCCTATCTGTGAAGCAGGCAGCTTACGCTTCTATGGGGGAGGTAGTTTACAACTATCATTGAAATTTTCAAAATACAGTGTAGTATTTATAGTAACAAATTGTAAACAGGAGGGAATATGAAATTCATTCCATCAAGAGAGTTAAGATTAAAAACCACTGAAATTTTTAAAATGCTTCAAAATGAAGATGAAATTGTTGTAACATTAAATGGTAAACCAACTTCTATAATGATTCCAGTAAACGAAGATAACTTAGAGCAAATAATGTCAATGATTAAAAGAATTAAGACTAAAAATGCCCTAAGGAGAATGAGAGAAAGAGCTGCTGAGAATAATATAACAGAGCATGATATTGATGAAGAAATTAAAAAAGTGAGAACAAATAAGTGATACTTGTTATCGAAACCAATGTTTTTGTATCTGGATTTATTTCTCAAAACAATTACCCATGGCGTATTTTGGATTATTTTTTAGATGGTCGTTTTACATTAGCATTAGACGATAGGATATATCTTGAATATGCTAATGTTTTAAAAAGGCCAAAGTTTAATTTTGATGTTAAAGATGTATCGATATTTTTAAATTTTGTTAATGAAACAGCTTTGTTTGTTACAGCTACAAAACTAAATATAAATATGCTAGATTTGTCTGATTTAAAATTTATTGAAGTAGCAAAAAGTTCAGAAGCTGATGCGCTTATTACAGGAAACATAAAACATTTTCAAAAAGCAAAGAATATAATAAAAATTCTTACGCCTAAAGAGGCGTGGAAAGAATTGTTTTAGTTATGAGCCGAGACCGCTTCATATTTTGTGTAAGATGACTTAATAATATAATTATTATACCCCATTTTAAGCCAATTGTCTACTTATTCTTTCTTCAAATACAATAGACAGTTTTCGAAATTATTTCTGCCCAATTTGGAAGACTTTTTTCCCAGTTTTTAGCAATATCCTTCA
>JBFWJP010000255.1:0-2504 GCA_050253135.1 Desulfurella sp.
CTGGTGTTATACATGACATAGGAAAAGTTATACTAGATCTATACGACCAGGAAGATTTTGATAAAATTTTAAACTATGCTTATAAAAATAATAAATCGTTCTATGAATCTGAAAAAGAATTATTTGGCATAACGCATTGCGATTTAGCAGAAAAACTCCTAAGAAGATGGAATCTGCCAGAAGATTTAATTGATGCTGTGGTAAATCACCATAGCCCTAAAAAAGCAAAGAATCAGACAATGGCGTCTATTATATCCGTTGCAGATTTGCTTACTTACTCAGAAGGCATTGGTTTTGGTGGTAATTACTCAAAATTTTTAATGGAAGACCAAGAAGGATGGAAAATTATAACTCAAAATATTGAAATTTCAAAGAAAATTGACTTAGCATTGTTTACTTTCAAACTTTTCGAACAGATTGACGAAGCGAAGAAGACTTACTTTAAGGAGTTATACTAAATGCCTGAAATGGACCCAGAAGTATTTGAAAAATTAAGAGATTTTGTTTACGAAAAGTGTGGTATTTTTTTTGAATCTAACAAGAAATATTTGCTTGAAAATAAACTTTCAAAGCGCATACAAGAATTAAAGTTGCGGGATTTTGGAGATTATTTGAGATTTTTGCAATCAAGAAAAGAAGAATTATACAATCTTTTTGATGCAATAACAATAAATGAAACTTATTTTTTTAGGCATGCCCAGCAAATTGAAGTATTTTTAATTGTAGTAGGCGAACTGCTAAAGCAAAAACCCATACTGAATGTGTGGAGTGCAGCTTGCTCGAGTGGTGAAGAACCATATACGTTAGTTATAGCTTTGATAGAAAAGTACGGACAGCAAATCCCAGCAAGAATTTTAGCATCAGATATTAGTATAGAAGTTTTAGAAAAGGCAAAAAACGGTATTTACAATGAGTACGCTGTAAAAGAGCTAACAAGCGCAATAAAACAAAAGTACTTCGATATCGAAAAAAACACATATAAAATAAAAGATTTTGTTAAAAACAAAGTAGTATTTAGACAATTGAACCTTATTGACGAGAAGGATTTAAGCAGTGTAGGCAAAATTGATATAATATTTTTAAGGAATGTTTTAATTTACTTTAACAACGAATCTAGACAAAAAGTTATTGACAAGATTTATAACGACATTTTAAATAAAAATGGTTATTTGTTTTTAGGTGCAACGGAGTCAATATCAAGGTTAAATACGAAACTTAAGCTCGTACACTTCAAGCAAGCGCTTGCTTATAAAAAAGAAGATTAGGGCAAGCAGGCTATAAGCCAGGTTCTGTAAGGAATAAATCCTTTGGGGTCATTTATCTAAGCGACCTACCCGGAGATTATAGGCTCGGATCAGGCCAATCTCCCTATTTGGTCTTGCTCTAAGCGGGGCTTGCAATGCCACAACCATTACTGGTTGTGCGGTGAGCTCTTACCTCACCATTTCACTTTTACTTAAAACTGAAGTTTTAAGTAACTTCTTTTCTGTTGCGCTTTCCTGTGGATCACTCCAACCCTTTTAAGGGCGCTTTGATCCGATAGAGCCTGGACTTTCCTCTAGTGTTTGTAAAAACACTAGCGACCCCACACCTACTTGCCATTTATTAATATATCCTAAAGTATTGGGTTGTCAATTGTTTTTATATGTGTCTAAATACCTGATTAAACCATCAGCTATGCCTTTTGCTATTGTTTGCTGGTAGGTGGGGTCTTTTAAGTATGCGTTGTCTTGTGGGTTTGTTATAAAGAGTGTTTCTATTAAAATCGATGGGCAATTTGTACCCACAAGTACGTAAAACGGAGCCTGATCTATACCTCTGTTTATTAAACCAGGATATATGGGCTTTGTGACAGAATATGTGGAGTCATCTACATCTTTTGCAAGTATAGCTGATTCTTTTAGCTTTGCTTGATTAATAAGAGAAATTATAATTTTGTTAATTGTACCCATCTGTTCTAGAGGAACATCATTTTCAAGTGCAGCAATTCTTAGAGCCTTTTGGTTGCTTGTTGCATTTAAAAAAAATACCTCCATTCCTTTAGCAGAAGGATCTGTCGAAGCATTAGCGTGTATTGATACAAATAAATCTGCTTTTGCATCATTTGCAATTTTAACTCTTTGTGCAAGTGGTATAAACACATCACTATCGCGTGTTAATACTACTCTAAAGCCCTTTTCTTTTAAAATTTCTGCGCAATACTTTGCTATACTTAAAACTACATCTTTCTCTTTGAGTCCTTGAATACCTACTGCGCCAGAATCTTTACCACCATGACCAGGATCCAGAACAATTGTTATATTTTTTGGGTTATATGATGGTAATTTAATGGGCGCTGTTATAATAGGAGGGTTATCTTGAGTATTACTATTTAGTGTTACTTTGGAATCTTGAGTTGAGTTTGTGCTTAATTGAGTAGGATTTATATTTTCTTTTTTGTCAGATATGTTTAAATTTATGACAAGGATTTTGTTGTTAGGTTTTGATAGGGTTATACCGTATTG
>JBFWJP010000256.1:0-2503 GCA_050253135.1 Desulfurella sp.
GTGTTCTTCTGTGCTTTCGGCAATATACCTATTGTTGTTGTAATCATCCTCTGCTTTTTTAATAGCTTGCTCAATTTCTAAATCTCTAATTCGTTCATATTCTTCAATTGGTAAAATTACATACTTCCTTTTGCCTCTTACAGATACTATAATTTCATTTTTATTTTTTATAAACTTGTTAATAAAACTGATACCTTTTGTTTTAATTGTATTAGCAGATATTTCTATTTGCATACAAGCCTCCTAATAATACTAATTATAGTACTATTAAAGATTAAGTCAACATATCTAACAAAGAATAATTAGTTGGTATTTATAGTCTTTCTGGATTTCTACGAAAAACAAATAATTTTTTTTATTCCAAAAAAAGAAATTTATTTAAGAAGTGCTGCGTAAAATGCAAATTTCACACAACATCAAAATAAAGCCCAATCTTGAGTGGTTTTAACTTCATTTGACTCTTGGGTTAATGTTTGATACAATGTAATTTAATCGAGAGAAAAAGCGACAAATGTGCCTGAAAATTATAAAAAATATTGGTTTAACAGTTTCGATGATTTCAAAAATAAAATATAGGCTCCTAGACTTTAGTAGTGATCAATCTAATTTATATAACTTATACACGCTCTTGACTTAAATTGATACATGGTGTATAAGACTGGTATCATATTTAGATACCACAAGGAGGTAGTATATGAGAAATATTGCGAGTTTCACTGTAAGAATTCCTAGATCCTTGCATAAGAAGGCAAAAGAAATAGTAAAATTGGAAAATAAGTCACTTAATGAAATAATAAGAGAACTTCTAAAAGATTGGTCAAAAAAAGAAGAAGAAAAAATGCTTTACGATGCATTTAGTAAAGTTTGTGAAGATAACGTCGAATATGCATTTAATGCACAAAAAGAAGTAGTTATTGGCAATGAAAACTCCGAAAAGATTTGAGGTCTGGCTTGTTAATTGGGATCCAGCAAGAGGTTCCGAACAAGAAGGTTTAAGACCGTCTCTTATAATCCAAATAGATTCAGGAAACATAAACCAGAATTACCCAAATACAATTGTCATTACAATAAGTACAAAAGGAAGAGATATTCCTTTTCACATAAAGGTTAGTTCTTCGAAAGAAAATGGGCTAAGTAGTATATCTTATATAAAGTGCGAACAAATTCTTACGATTTCAAAAGAAAGACTTGTAAAAAAAATAGGTACATTGGAAGAGCGATATAAAGAGAAAGTTGAAGAAGCCTTAAAACTTGTTTTGAATTTAGAGTAGCGCTTTCTAATAAATTTGTTGTGGAGAGTTGGCCAAGTGGTCTAAGGCACTTGCCTGCTAAGCGAGCGTGGGGGGGGGCAAAACCTCTACCGCAGGATGAATTACCTTCGACTAAAATCGTTAGGCTTCCTGTTTCGCAGATAGGCGCTTTTTAGGTAAGGCAATAACCTTACGGTCATCCACAGAGCCTATTTCCGCAGGCTTAACTTCGGACTGTTCCAACCCTACATCGCCCTTACTCATAACTAAAGTAACGAGAATGCGGACGCTGATTCTTCAAGTCCCGCCGGTTTCGCCATTTTTTAGTCGCTTTTTAAATCATAACTCAATCTTTAAGTTTATTTTCTAAGTTTTTAATCGCATCTCTCATTGTGTTTTCTGCCAAGTGACTATACCTTTCTGTCATTGCTATACTCTTATGTCCTAAAAGTTCTTTAACAGTGTAGAGCGGTGTGCCTGCTTGGACAAGCCATGAAGCAAAGGTATGGCGAAGGGTATGAAATACTACCTTGTCTCTTGGGTCAGTTACGTCTTTGTTTAAGCCAAGTCTTGCAACAGCTTTCTCAAAAGAGTTAGGTACATTTATTATTTTGCTATTGTTTTGAGCAGTAAAAACCAAAGCACTGCCATTGCTGTTTTTCTTTTTAGCTAATAGCATTTCTTTTATGCCTTCCATCATATACGCAACTCTACTTGCGCGGTTTTTAGGGTCTTTTATGTAAATTATGCCATTGTCAAAATCTATATCCTGCCAAGTAATGCTGGCTACTTCTCCAAACCTCATACCTGTATATAAGCTCAAAAAAGACATTTCATATGTTCTTTGGCTTCTTTTTTTCAGTTCATTTAGAAGTTTGTCTGCTTCTTCTTTGGTTAAAAACCTTGTTCTTCTGTTATCTTTGCGTGGAACTTTAATTTTTGAAACTGGGTTAACCTGCAGGTAGCCACGCTCTATAGCTTTATTTAGTGCATGGCGCAAAACAGCTGCAGCATACTGTGCTGTTCTAACTGCAAGACCATTTTTAATCATGTTGTTTACAATCTTTTCTGCATCTAGCATTGTAATTTCTTTAAGTGTTTTGTTGTCTAAGACTGATAAATAGTGTTTGTATAGAATCTTTTCTCTATTTAGGCTTGCTTTGTTTTCAAAAGCAAAGTACTCTTTCATAAACTCTGAAAACAATATGTCTTGATTAGAAGAAGTGCCAAGATAAGCTCCAGAAACTATATCT
>JBFWJP010000257.1:0-2501 GCA_050253135.1 Desulfurella sp.
CGAATCTCCATAAAAACCGTCATAAAATAAACCAAAATCCAAGCTGACTATATCACCTTCTTTTAGAGTTTTTTTCTTTGATGGAATACCGTGAACGACTTCTTCGTTAACAGAAACACACAACGCGTTTGGAAAACCCCCATACCCCAAAAAAGCTGGTTTTGCATTCAACTTAGCAGAGTAACCTACTGCCAACCTATCAAGCTCATATGTTGTTATACCAGGTCTTACTTCTTTTTTCAACATATTTAAAACTTGGGCTACCATCGCATTTACAACGCGCATTTTTTCTATTTCTTGTTTTGATTTTAAGATAATCATAAGCTGCCTAGTATTTTTGATATCCTTCCAAAGACTTCCTCAACATTACCTAAACCGCTCACCGAGCTTAATTTACCCTGTTTTTCATAATAATCAATTAATGGTTTTGTGTGCTCTTTAAAAACCTTTAGTCTATTCTCCACAGTTTCTTTTATATCATCACTGCGCTGAACTAATTTAGAACCGCAAATATCGCATATCATATCTTGTTTTGGCGGTTTATTTTTCAAGTGGTAAATAGCCCCACAAGTTGGACAAACTCTTCTTAGTGTTAATCTTTCAATAATTTCATCGTCATTTACATCAATATATATAACTTTATCAAGGTTTAATCCCTTTTGTTCTAACATTTGATCAAAGCTTTTTGCTTGCTCAATTGTTCTTGGAAATCCGTCTAATAGAAAACCGTTTGCGCAATCATTTTTTGATATGCGGTTTGCTATCATTTCAATAATCAGTTCATCTGGAACTAACTCACCTTTTTCCATATATGTTTTTGCCTTTTCTCCAAGGTCTGTTTGGCGCTTTACCTCATTTCTTAAGATATCGCCTGTAGATATCTGTATAATTGAAAATTTTTTAACAATATTTTCTGATTGTGTACCTTTTCCTACACCTGGTGCTCCAAGTAGTATTACAATCACCTATCTACCTCCTTTTTTCAAAAAACCGTCATAGTTTCTCATATAAAGATGAGCCTGTATTTGCATTATTGTATCAAGTGCAACCTGCACAACGATCAATAAAGCAGTACCGCCGAAATAAAATGGCACACTAAAATGTGACATTAATATCCATGGCAAAACACAAACAAAAGATAAATATATACCACCTACAAATGTCAGTCTTGTAAGTATCCAATCTAAAAAATCGGCAGTATACTTGCCAGGTCTTATACCTGGTATAAAACCACCATTTTTTTTAAGATTATCCGCCACATCTTTTGGATTAAAAGCAATAGATGTGTAAAAGTAAGCAAAAAAGAATATCAAGATAACATAAAAAACATTGTACAAAACCCCACCGGGGTTCAGCAAATTAGAAATTTTTTGAATAAAAGGAACATTAATTACTTTAGCTATTGTTGCAGGAAAAAGCATTATCGAAGAAGCAAAAATCGGTGGTATTACACCCGACACATTGATCTTTAATGGAATATAGCTACTTTGTGCATTATAGAGACGCTTACCCACCATTCTTCTTGGGTACTGCACACTTACTCTTCTTTGAGCTAACTCTACAAATACAATGAGCGCAATCACACCTACGACAACGACAAATATTAACAGCAAAGCAAGTATAGACATATCACCAGAGCTTACCAAGTTAAAAGTGTTACCTATGGCAGATGGAAGCCTTGCAATAATACCAGCAAAGATAATGAGAGAAATACCATTCCCAATACCACGCTCTGTTATTTGTTCGCCAAGCCACATTAAAAAAATGGTACCAGTAGTCAATGTTATATCGGCAAAAATTATAAAGCCAATACCATGCCAAATAACAACAGGAGTACCATTAGGTCCGTGCATGGATTGCAAACCAATTGCTATACCTATGCCTTGTAAAAGTGATATAACAACCGTTAAATATCTTGTATACTCTGATATTTTCCTTCTACCTGATTCGCCTTCTTTTTTTAATTTCGCAAGCTCTGGACTGACAGCAGTAAATAATTCCAAAATAATAGCGGCTGAAATATAAGGCATAATGCCTAGCGAAACTATACTAAAGTTGCTAATAGCACCACCGCTAAAAAGATTAAATAACCCAAGCGCTGTTGATTGATTTTGATTTACAAGTGCAGACAATACATGAGTGTCTACACCTGGGGTCGGTATGTGTGCTGCTAACCTAAATATGACAAACATAATAAGGGTGAATAACAGCCTTTTGTTTAATTCTGGCACATTAAACATATTTGAATAGTCTTGCATTAAAGAACCTCAAAAGTGGCATTTGCTTGTTCAATTTTACTTATAGCTTGCTTAGAAAATGCATGAGCCTTGATGCTTAATTTTTTAGATAAATTCCCGTTTCCAAGAATTTTTATCAATTTATTGCCACTAACTAACCCTTTAGATATAAGTAATTCAATTGTAACCTGTTCATTGTCAGTAAAGTGTTTATCTAAGATATTGTGATTTACAATGTCATACTCTAGTTTTAAATTATTTTTA